>JACDGA010000009.1 GCA_013815505.1 Acidimicrobiia bacterium | reverse complement strand
CTGTACTCCGACTGCTCGAGCGCTGCGACGATGCGATCGATCTCGGCACGGAGGTGGCCCCGCTCGTTGTAGATCGGCAGCACCACCGACACGTCACAGGTGGCGGAATCCTCGGCGGCGGGCATCACGTGCACTTCGACATGAACCGATCGAGGTCGACCACCACACGCGTCACCTTGCCGGCGGCGACGAGTCCACGTTCGTCGAACGCCGACACCGAGAACGTCAGCCGTCGTCCTTCCACCTTGTGGAGCACCGCCTCGGCGCTGATCGCGCTACCCACAGCCGTCGGGCGCAGGTGGTCGACGCGCACCTTCGTGCCGACGGTCGTCGCGCTCGATGGGAGGTGGCGTGACACAGCCGAGCAGGTTGCCTCCTCGCAGAGGGCGATGATGCGCGGCGTGCCGAGCACGTCGACCGTGCCCGACCCGAGCGCCCTCGCGGTGTCGTCGGGCGTCACGCTCGTCCTCGCCTCACCGCGCAGTCCGACGCTCAGCGCCATAGTGCGACCAGAGCCATAGTGTGCCGAGGCTAACGCCGAGGGGCCAGCGGTAGCATTCGCAGCCGTGATCGATACCGACGTCGTCGAGCGAGTTCTCGCCTCGGCGCTCGCCCACGGAGCCGATTTCGCCGAGATCTACGCCGAGGACAAGCGCTCCACCTCTGCCGGCTACGACGACGGGAGGGTCGAGCAGCTCACGAGCGGTCGCGACCGCGGCGCCGGGATACGTGTCATCGCCGGCGAGCGAACCGGGTTCGCCCACACGGCCGACCTCACCGCCGACGCGCTGCTGCACGCCGCAGGCGTTGCCGCAGCCGCGGCCGGGAAGGGATCGGGCGCACGCGCCACCGCGCTCGGCCCACCGTCGGCGAGCAGCGATCGCGCCGTGGTGATCCCCGACGGCATCGGCAAGGATCGAAAGGTCGCATTGCTCGCCCGCGCCGACGAGGCGGCCCGCGCCGCCGGCAGCGAGATCGTGCAGGTGTCGGCGGGCTACGGAGACAGCCGCAAGCACGTTCTCGTCGCCAACACCGACGGTGTCCTCGCCACCGACACCCAGACCCGTGTCCTGTTCCGCGTCAGCACCGTCGCCTCCGGCGACTCGGGGATGCAGACGGGCTACGAGTCGTTCGGCCGCACCGGCGGCTTCGAGGCGTTCGACCAGGTCGACGTCGCCGACATGGCGGCCACCGCCGCGCAGCGGGCGATCACGAAGCTCGGAGCCCGGCCGACACCGTCGGGTTCGATGCCGGTCGTCATCGCAAAGGGCACGGGGGGCGTGCTGTTCCACGAGGCGTGCGGCCACGGACTCGAGGCCGATCACATCGCCAAAGGCGCCAGTGTCTACGCCGGCAAGGTCGGCGAGCTCGTCGCGTCGCCGCTCGTCACGCTCGTCGACGACGGCACGATGGGCGACGAGTGGGGCACGCTCGCCATCGACGACGAGGGCAACCCGACCCGGCGCAACGTGCTGATCAAGGACGGCGTCCTCACCGACTACATGTGGGACCTGTTGCGGGCGCGCAAGGATGCCCGGCGCTCCAGCGGCAACGGGCGCCGCCAGAGCTACCGCCACCTGCCGATGGTGCGGATGACCAACACCTTCGTGCTCGCCGGCAACGACGATCCCGACGACATCATCGCCACCACGGCCAACGGCGTCTACGTCAAGATGCTCGGCGGTGGCAGCGTCAACACGGCGACGGGTGACTTCGTGTTCGGCATGACCGAGGCGTACCTCATCGAGAACGGCCGCATCACCGAGCCGCTGCGCGAGGGCAACCTCATCGGCAACGGACCGCAAGTGCTGCGCGACATCGACATGCTCGGCGACGACTTCGCCATGGGCTCGCCCGGCACCTGTGGCAAGGACGGGCAGGGTGTCCCCGTCGGCACCGGCCAGCCGACACTGCGCGTCGCCGCGCTGACGGTCGGCGGCACCGCGGCGTGAGGGGTTTCGACCTCACTCCGCATCACGGTGAGGGGGATCGCGGAGCGCCCCCCTCACGCTCCCCCCAAGGAGTCGGCCGTGACTGACGTTCGCGCGGGGGGTGACGCCGACCACCTTGCCTCACTTGCCTCGTCGGTCATCTCCCGGGCCCGGCCCGACGAGCAGGTCGAGGCGTACGTCGCCCAGGGTGGCGAGACCGAGGTGCGCGTCTACAAGGGTGATGTCGAGCACTTCGTGTCGGCGCAGAGCGAGGGCATCGGCATCCGCGTCATCGTCGACGGTCGTACGGGCTTCGCCTATGCCGGCACGCTCGCCGCAGACGCCATCGAGGAGGTGCTCGCCGAAGCCCGCGACAACGTCGCCTACGGCACCGTCGACGACCATGCCGCGCTCGCAATGCCCGACGGCGTCGCGGTGACACCGCAGTCGCTGTGGTCCGACGACCTCGCCGAGCTCGCCACCGAGGACAAGATCGAACTGGCGAAGGAGCTCGAGCGCCTCACGGTCGCCGGCGACCCGCGCATCCGCATCGACGACGCCAACTACGCAGACGGCTGGTCGATCACGGCCACGGCGACGAGCACGGGAGTCGACACGACGAGCCGGGAGAACGGTTGCTACGTCACCGTCTCGGCGCTCGCCGACGAAGGCGACGAGACCCAGAGCGGCTACGGCTACTCGGTCGGACGGCGTCCCGACGAGATCGATCTCGACAAGGCGGCGACCCTCGCAGTGGAGCGGGCGACACGCCTGCTCGGCGCAACCAAGCCGCCCAGCGGTCGCGTCGACATCGTGCTCGATCCGATGGTCACGGCCAGCTTCTTGTCGCTCATCGGCGGCACGCTCTCCGGCGAGGCCGTCGTCAAGGGCCGCAGCCTGTTCCGTGAGCGCATCGGCGATCAGATCGCCGCCCCCGGCATGACGCTCGTCGACGACCCCACGAACCCAGAGGCGTACACGGCCAGCGAGACCGACGGCGAGGGCCTCGCCACGCGACGCAACGTTCTCATCGCCGACGGCACGCTGCAACAGTTCTGCCACTCCACCTACTCCGCGCGGCGCGCCGGCGCGACGCCGACGGGCAACGGAGTGCGGGGCGGGTTCGCCGGCACACCCGGCGCCGGCGCGATCGCACTGTCGCTCGTCCCCGGCCACCTCGATCAGGAGGCGCTGATCGCGATGGTCGACGACGGCGTGCTGATCCAGTCCGTCACCGGGCTGCACTCCGGCGTCAACCCCGTCAGCGGCGACTTCTCGGCCGGCGCCTCCGGCCTCCTCGTGAAGGGCGGCACGCTCGCCGGGCCGGTGCGCGAGTTCACCATCGCCTCGACGCTGCAGCGGATGCTGCTCGACGTCGCCGCCATCGGGTCCGACATCGACTGGCTGCCGAGCAACGCCGCGGGGATGAGCCTCGTCATCCGCGACGTCACCGTGTCGGGAACCTGACCGGGTGCCGATCACCCACGCAATCGTCCTCGGCCTCGTACAAGGCCTCTCCGAGTTCCTGCCGATCTCGTCGAGCGGCCACCTCCTGCTCGTGCCCTGGCTGTTCGGCTGGAAGGACTTCGAGTCGGAGTCGGTGGAGAAGGCCTTCGACGTCGCTCTTCACATCGGCACCGTCTTCGCCGCCATCGCCTACTTCCGAAACGACCTCGTGCGATACGTCCGCGAGGGTCTTGCGTTGGTAGTGCGACGCGAGCGGCCGGCGACCCAGGACGGCAAGCTCGCCTGGCTGCTCGTCGTGTCGACGATTCCCGCCGCGGCGGTCGGGGCGCTGTTCGAGCGTCAGATCGACGAGCGATTGGGCACGCCGACGATCATCGCCGTCTCGCTCATCGTGTTCGGCCTCGTTCTCGCGCTCGCCGATCGCGTCGTCGGTCATCGACGCGTCGAGTCGTACACCGCCCGCGACGCGCTGCTGGTGGGTGCGGCGCAGGCAATCGCGCTCAACCCGGGCACGTCGCGCTCGGGCATCACGATGACCGCTGCCCGTCTCCGCGGCTTCGACCGCGAGTCGGCCGCCCGCCTGAGCTTCTTGATGATGATCCCCGTCACGACGGGCGCCGTGCTGCTCAAGATGGTGGGTCTCATCGACGAAGGCATTCCCGACGGCCTCCACCTGCCGATGGTCGTCGGCGTCGTGACGTCGGGCCTGGCTGGCTGGTTCGCCGTGTGGGGCACGATCCGCTTCGTGCAGACCCGTTCATTCACCCCTTTCGTCATCTATCGCGTGGCGCTCGGCATCGCCGTACTCGTGATCGTCGCCGCCGGCTGGCGCTGACCGACCCGATCAGGAGTCCACGAGCAGCGTCGCTCGCGACTCCACCGCTGCGGCTGCGACCGCAGGGGCGTCGTCGTTGCGAACGGCGAGCAGCGTCGCCTCGCCGAACGTGCCGACGACCACCGCATCCGTGGTGAGCACCACGCCGTCGGCAGCAACTGCGCCACGCTGACCGATGCGCGCCCCACTCGGCACCGCTTCGATCATGGCGACGATCTGCGAGCCGCTCGGAGCGAGCTCGCGGGCGCCGGCTGTGCCCGACACGTCAACGGCCGAAAGGATCTCTCCGGCACCGAGCGGATGCATCGCGACGGCTCCCGGCGCCAGCTCGGTGACGGGGGAGTCGGGAGCGAGCGCGAGCGGGATCGAGCGCAGTCGCGTGACATCGGCGAGTCGCGTGCCGGTGTCGATTGGCCGCTCGGTGACGAAGACGTCGAACGGCTTGCCCCATCGTTCGCGCTCAGCCTCGAGCGTACCGACGGCCTGCTCCGCGGCCAGCGCACCAGTGCTCGCGACGACCACGACGAGAAGCCAGAACAGCGTCGGCCGGCGAGCGAGCGCCCGTCGCAGCCGCGTGACGACGTTGCCGAGGTGCGCCATGGCGCCGACCGTACCGAGGCCCACGTCGCGAGTGGCGCGGTGGCGTGCTGTCAGTTCCCGGTCGACGAGCCGGATGAACCCGACTTGTCCGACTTGTCCGACGCGCCGGACGAGCCCGAGCCGCCAGAGCCCTTGTCGGACGATCCCGACGACGTGTCCGACTTGCCCGACGAATCCGAGCTGCTCGACGAGCCGGACGATCCCGACGATTCCGAGCCGCTCGACGTCGACGTCGAGTCCGACGACGACCCCGACGACCCCGACGACCCCGACGACTCGGACGACGAGCCTCCGTCGGTCGAGCTGTTCGACTTGGAGCGCGACGGCGACCGGCTGTCGGTCTTGTAGAAGCCGCCACCCTTGAACGTGACGCCGACGGGCGTGAAGACCTTCTTGACGGGGCGCACTTCGCCGCTCGCCGGGTGCACGGCCTCGGTCAGTGCATCGTCGGTGAAGGCCTGTGACACCTCGATGGTCTCGCCGCTGTCGAGGAATCGGTAGACGTAGGTCGGCATCGGAAACGCGAGGCTATCGTCGCCCGCATGCAGGTTCGCAGTGCGGTGATCCCGGCCGCCGGTCTCGGCACCAGGTTCTTGCCGACTACGAAATCCGTCCCGAAAGAGCTGCTGCCGATCGGTGACCGGCCGGGTCTGCAACTCGTCATCGACGAGGCGGTGGGTGCCGGCATCGACCACCTCGTCATCGTGTCGAGTCACTCGAAGCCGGCGATCCAATCCTACTTCGAGCCGGCCCCCGAGCTCGTCGCAGCCCTGGAGGCCAGCGGACGCAGCGAGCTGGCGGCGCGGATCAGCGGCATCGGCTCGGACTGGCGGGTCACGATCGTCTACCAGGACGAGCCACGTGGGCTCGGACATGCCGTCGGTTGTGCTCGCGACGCCGTTGGCGACGAGCCGTTCGCCGTCCTCCTGCCCGACGAGCTGATGGGCGACTCCTCGCTTCTCGCCCACATGAACGGCCTCTGCCTGCGCAGTGGTGGGAGCGTCGTCGCGCTCAAGGAGGTGCCGACCGACGAGGTGAGCGCCTACGGCGTGATCGACCCGGCAGGCCCGGTGAACGACGACGGCGAGGTGGCGATCGCCGACCTCGTGGAGAAGCCACCGGTCGACGTCGCGCCCTCGAACCTGATCCTCATCGGCCGGTACGTGCTCACACCCGACGTGTTCGACGAGATCGCTGCACTGCGCCCCGGCGCCGGTGGCGAGCTGCAGCTCACCGACGCGCTGCGGGCGCAGGCGACACGAGCGCCGTTCCACGGCGTCGTGTCCGACGTCTCGCGCCACGACACGGGCAACCCGCTCGGACTGCTGACGGCATCCATCGAGTGGACGTTGCGCGACCCTCAGTGCCGCGACGAGCTGCGCAGCTTCCTCGACGAGGTCATGTTGCGTCCGACGCCGTGAGCGCGCCGAGCTGCCGAGCCCACGAGCTCGACCGCTTCGTCACGGCGAACCCTGCCCGCTCGTAGAGCCCGAGCGCACCGGTGCCGTTCTCGGAGTCGACGCCGAGGCTGGCGGCGTCGATGCCGGCCGCCTTCCACGCCGCCAGCGCGGCGGCGAGCAGCGCTCGACCTGCGCCCGTGCTGCGGCACGAGGGGAGCGTGCCGATCTGGCCGAGGAACACCTCGTTACGACCGCTCGCCACGTTGTCGGCCACGTAGACGTAGGCGAGCGCGTACCCGCCGACGTCGCCCTGGTGATCGAGAGCGAGCACCGACAGGTCGGGCCGGAAGGCCTTCGAACCCGTGAACCACGACTTCCACTCCTGGGGTGTGCGCTCCGTCGACCCGTAGTGGCCGCGGAATGCAACGTTGTGCGCACGCCGGACCTCGTCGTCGCGGTCCCAGGCGAACGGCTCGATCGTGATCCCGTCGGGCGCGACGACGTCGGGGACGGCTCCGTCGAGAGTGCGGTTCATCTCGAACCAGTGGCGCACGGGTTCGAGTCCGAGCTCGCGGGCGAGCGCCCTGCGACCCTCGTGGTGCTCGCCGATGTCGATGCCGAGTGACGCCGGCGCGCCCCCGAACCGGGCCCTGTGGAGCTCCTCGGCACGAGCGAGCTGCCACGTCAGCAGCTCGCGACCGATGCCCTGGCGTCGATGGCCGGGGTCGACGACACCCGAGCACCACACGGTGTGCACCTCGCGCATCACCACCTGGCCGACGACGGCGCCGCAGGCGACGATCGTGCCGTCGCGCACGGCCACCCGCGTGTCGTGTTCGAGGTCGATCGTGTCCGCCATGAAGTGCTCGCGCACGTCGTCCTCGTCGTAGTGCTCGCCGAACTCGTCGACCGCTTCTGCGGCGGCCAGCAGGGTCGCCAGACCAGCCGCGTCGTCGGTGCCCATCGGCCGCCAGATCGTGTCCATGGCGCACGACGGTAGGGAGCGCACCAACCTCGTCGCCAACGAGTTGTCGCCTACGCTCCCGACCATGCCGCTGACCTCCGAGGAGTCGCGCGTGCTCGCCTGCCTCATCGAGAAGGAGGCGACCGTCCCCGACAGCTACCCGCTGACGCTCAACGCGCTGCGCCTGGCGTGCAACCAGGCAACGAACCGGCATCCGATCGTCGCCTACGAGGATCGCGCCGTCGAGGCGGCCCTGCTGTCGCTGAAGTCCATCGGGCTCGTCCGGTTCGTGTTCCCCTCCCATGGCGGCCGCACGGTGCGCTACCGCCAGACGGCCGACGAGCGCTGGCGGCTCTCCCCGGCCGAGCTCGGAGCGCTGTCGGTGCTCGTGCTGCGCGGTCCGCAGACGACCGCAGAGATCCGCACTCGCGCCGAGCGCATCGCCGGCGGAGCCTCGCAGTCCGAGGTCGAAGAGGCGCTCGACGCGCTCGCCGGTCGCAGCCCCGAACCGCTGGCGGTTCGTCTCGAACGCCGCCCTGGCGAGCGCGACCAGCGCTGGTCGGACCTGCTCACCGGCGAGGTGCCTGACATCGCGCCGTTCGTCGAACCGCCAACGTCGCATGCGAACTCGGTCGCGCGGTCCGTCGCCGCGGGTGATCTCGACGACCTCGACGGCCTCGCCGGTGAGGTCGCCGCGCTGCGCGCCAGGCTCGATCGCCTCGAGCTGCTCCTTGGCGTCGACGACGACACGAGCTAGGTCAGTCGCGTGAAGCCGTCGACGTCGACGACGACGCCGTGCTCGTCGACGTCGAACTCGACGTCGACATCGCGTGCGGTCACGACGAGCCGCCATGTCCGCGTCGCCAGTCGGGCGAGCACGTAGCGCTGCGGCGTCACGCCGAGCGTCTCGACGTCGACGACGGCGACCGGCAGCTCGGCGGCGTCGCCGACTTGGAGGCCGAGGCGACGGATCGGCACCGTGACGCCGAACGGCGCGATGGCGACATCGAGATCGGTGCAGCCGTCGAGGTCCGGGCGGTGGGCGCCGTTGATCTCACCCCAGCGGGCGTGGCCGTCGTTGGCGAGCCAGAGGTCTGGCTGGTCGAGATCCCGGAAGAGCAGGAACTGACGGATGCCCCACGACGGCGAGACGCGCAGCACGCCCTCCACCCGCTCGCGCTCGGCGCGCATCGAGACGGTCCACGCCTCGTTGTCCCAGCGCACCTCGAGGTCGACTGCGTGTGCCGCGGGAGTCACCCACCGGCACGTCGCGCCGTCGGAGGAGAAGGGGCTGAGGCCGTCGCTCATTGCTCGCTCACGCGTCGAGTCTGCCCTGGCCGGTCTGGAGGTGGTGGCCCAGGAGTACGTTGCGGTCGATGATCCCTCTCGACGAGGCGCAGCGCGTCGTTCTCGATGCCTGCCCGCCGCTCGCGCCCGTCGATTGCGACCTCGCCGACGCCATCGGGCTCGTGCTCGCCGCCGATGTCGTCGCCGACGAGCAGGTGCCGCCGTTCGACAACTCTGCCGTCGACGGGTACGCCGTCATCGCCGCCGACGTCGCCGTCGCGCCCGTGACGCTCGAGATCGTCGACGAGGTCGCCGCCGGAGCCGCATCGACGACGACGCTGCTGCGCGGTCAGGCGATCCGGATCATGACGGGCGCGCCCATCCCGCAGGGCGCCGACGCCGTCGTGATGGTGGAGCACGCCGAGCTGGTCGACGACCGCACCGTCCGCCTGGACGCCACCGCGGCGTCCGGTGCTGCCGTCCGGCTTGCGGGCAGTGACGTCGAGGTCGGTGACCACGTGGTGCCGGCCGGCACCGTTGTCAGCGCCCCGGTGCTCGGCACGCTGGCGAGCGTCAACGCCTGCAGGGTGCGGGCGCATCCCCGACCGAGCGTTGCCGTGCTGGCGACCGGCGACGAGCTCGTGAGCGACGGCGGCCCCCTCGCGCCCGGCCAGATTCGTGAGACGAACCTGCGGATGCTGGTCGTGCTGCTCGAGCAGGCAGGCTGCGACGTGACCAACGTGGGTGTCGTCGCCGACGACGAGGCCGTGCTCGAGACGACCTTGCGGGCGGCGGCGAGCGAGCACGACGTGATCGTCACGAGTGGTGGCGTGAGCATGGGCGACTACGACGTCGTCAAGGCCGTGCTCGGCCGTATCGCCGACATGCGCTGGATGCAGATCGCGATCAAGCCGGCGAAGCCGTTCGCGTTCGGCCTGCTCGACGGCGTGCCGGTGTTCGGCCTGCCGGGCAACCCGGTCAGTGCCCTTGTCAGCTTCGAGCTCCTCGCCCGCCCGGCACTGCGCCGGATGATGGGGATGCAACGGCTGATGCGCCCGAGCGTGATCGCAATCTCCGACGACGGGGTCGAGCGTCGACCAGACGGCAAGGTGCACTTCCAGCGCGTCGTCGGCGCGTTCGAGGAGGACGGGCGCTACCACGTCACGAACGTCGCAGGCCAGGCGAGTCACCAGCTCGCGGCGACGGCGATGGCGACGGCGCTCGCCGTCGTGCCCGATGGCGACGGGTTGCCGGCGGGCTCGGAGGTCGCGGCACTGGTGCTGGGCGACTGAACCCGTATCCTGTCCACGTGACCGCTGATCTCGTCGACTCCTTCGGACGCATCGTGCGCGACCTGCGGATCGCCGTCACCGACCGCTGCAACTTCCGCTGCACGTACTGCATGCCGGCCGAGGGGCTGCAATGGCTGCCGCGTGAGGAGATCTTGTCGTTCGAGGAGATCGAGCGCATCGCCGCACTGCTCGTGCGCCGCTACGGCGTGGAGGGCATCCGGCTGACGGGCGGCGAGCCGACGGTTCGTGCCCACCTCCCGGTGCTCGTCGAGAAGCTCGCTGCGCTGGGTGTCGACCTGTCGATGACCACCAACGGGACGTCGCTGCGGCTCCTCGCCGCCGACCTGCGGGCGGCGGGTCTGCGTCGCGTCAACGTCAGCCTCGACACGCTGCACCGCGAGCGCTTCAGCGAGATGACGCGCCGTGACGAGCTGGATCGCGTGCTCGACGGGATCGACGCCGCCGTCGAGGCTGGGTTCTCGCCGGTCAAGGTCAACGTCGTCATCGAGCGTGGTGTGAACGACGGCGAGGTGCTCGATCTCGCTGTGTTCGGCCGCGAGCGGGGCGTCGAGATCCGGTTCATCGAGTTCATGCCGCTCGATGCTCAGGGCGAGTGGGATCGCTCGAAGGTGCTGAGCCAGGACGAGATCGTCGCCACGATCGGTGCATCGTTCCCGATCGAGCGGATGCCCGCACGCGGCGCCGCACCCGCCGACCGCTGGCGATACCTCGACGGTGGCGGCACGATCGGCGTGATCCCCACGGTCACGCACGCTTTCTGCGGCGACTGCGACCGTGTTCGCATCACGGCCGACGGGCAGTTCCGCACGTGCCTGTTCGCCGTCGACGAGATCGACCTCAGGGCAGCCGTGCGTCGTGGCGACGACGACGAGGCGATCGCCCGATTGATCGAGGACGCCGTCGCCGCCAAGTGGGCGGGCCACCAGATCAACCAGGTCAACTTCGTCCGCCCCACCCGTTCGATGAGCCAAATTGGAGGCTGAGCGAGCGATGAGCGAGCGATGCCTCTCGGGCGAGCGACCGCCAGGGAGCCGCACGACGATGGGGTGCGGGGGCGCAGCCCCCCGTAGAAGAGAATGGCTGAGCGAGCGATGAGCGAGCTGCCGTTCACGCACCTCGATCCGCTCGGCCGAGCGCGCATGGTCGACGTCACGCCGAAGGAACCGACGCATCGCAGGGCGCTCGCCCGCTGCAAGGTGTTCATGCGGCCCGAGACGACGGCGGCCATCGCCAACCGCGAGGTGAAGAAGGGTGACGTGCTCGCCGTCGCACGCGTTGCCGGGATCCAGGCGGCGAAGCGCACGTCCGACATGATCCCGCTGTGCCACCCGCTGCTCGTCGGCGCCGTGTCGATCAACTTCGAGATCGGCGACGACTTCGTCGCCGTCGAGGCGCACGTCGACACGGTCGACCGCACGGGCGTCGAGATGGAGGCGTTGCATGCCGCCTCGACCGCTGCGCTCACGATCTACGACATGTGCAAGTCGGCCGATCGGGCCATGGTCATCGGCGATCTGACGCTGTGGGAGAAGACCGGGGGACGTTCCGGCACGTTTCGGCGCAGCGATCTCGACGGCGTCGATGGCGACGGCCACGCGGTCTGACGCTGGCCCGTTGAACGTCGAATCGCCTCGGTCGTTGTGCTGACCCTCGGATTGTCGTAGAATTGTAACGAAGTAAACGAGTGTTCGATCTGCCGCACTGATTTCGCGGATGACTGCATGCTCAACGTTCGCAAAGTCGAGGCATCAACACACATGGGTCAAGTCGTCCTGCTCGTCGTCGGAGCCGCATGGGCAGCAGTCCTCCTCCCGCCACTGTTGCGGTCGAGGGGCAACAACCGACCGAACTCGTCGGTGTCGGACTTCCGCGATCAGCTCTCCTCGCTGCAGCGCGTGTCGCGCAGCGTGCACATGCGCTCGATGGGTCGCTCGCTCGTCGCCGGCCCGATGGAACGCCCGAGCCCCCGAGGGCCGCTCGAAGGCTCGCACCGCAGCATCACGCTGCACCCGACGACGGGTAAGTCCGATACCGGGGCGCACGCCATCGTCACGCCGCAGACGCCCGATCCCTCACGGCGCCGCCACGGGGTTGAACCGGCGCCTCGCCGTCGTGGCGAGCCGGGCCGTGGCGAGCGGTCGCACCGCCAGCTGGCCGTGCGACGCGAGGGCACCGATGCGCTCAAGCGCCGTCGCGCCAACGTGCTGTTCGTGCTCGCGCTTGTCAGCGTGACGACACTCGTGCTCTCCCTCGCCATGGACTCGACCCCGCTGCTGTACGCCTTCGGCGGTGTCTTCGTCGTGCTCGCCGGCTACATCTTCCTGCTCGGCCGAGCCCGCCAGCGGGACCTCGACGTTCGCGAAGTCGTCGAGATCACGCCCGTCGAGCCCCAGGATCGTCCTCGCCCGCGCCTCGATCGTGATGCCCGCTACGACCCGTCGCTGCCCCGCAATCGTGAGGCGCGTGACCGCTGGGACGCCGGCCGACCGGAGGGCGAGCGCCGACCACCGGAGCGTCGCCAGTACCCGAGCCCGCAGCGTGCGGCCGAGCCGCGTTCGCTCCCGGCCGACCGCAGCGGTCGGCGCATTGCCGGTCGTGAGTACCCGACGACGGCGCCCCGTAACGGTGCACGTGAGCGCCAGACGCGCCAGCACCGTCTCGACCTCGCCTGAGCCGTCGCGCCGCTACACTCGTCCATCCGCCGGGGCTGTAGCTCAGTTGGTAGAGCGCGACAATCGCACTGTCGAGGCCAGGGGTTCGATTCCCCTCAGCTCCACTTTCTGTGTCACAACAACCGCCGAGGGTCGACCTTTGCGGTGACTCAGAACCCCGGCGTCGCGTCTGAGTCACCGACAACGTCGAGTCTCAGCGTTGTTCGTGACACAGAAGTCTGCTGGACGGTAGAAGGTGATCGTGGCGCACTGGTTGATCAAGTCCGAGCCGAGCGACTTCTCCTACGACGACCTCGTGGCGGCGACGCGCGAGGGGTGGGATGGGGTTCGCAACTACCAGGCGCGCATCTTCCTGCGTCGGATGGAGGTCGGCGATCAGGCGATCTTCTACCACTCGATGGCGAAACCGCCCGGTGCCGCTGGAGTGTGCGAGATCGTGAAGGGCGCCGAGCCGGACCCGACGCAGTTCGACCCGTCTGCCAAGTACTACGACCCGACGTCAGATCCCGACGATCCGCGCTGGGTGTGGGTGACGGTGGCGCCGGTGCGGGCGCTGCGGTTCGTGCCGCTGGCCGAGCTGCGGTCGATGCCCGAGCTCGCAGAGTGCCGGCTGTTGGCGAAGGGCAACCGGCTCTCGGTGCTGCCGCTCACCGACGCCGAGTTCGACGCCATCGTGGAACGCGGATTGTGACCTTGCGTGCTCCGTAATACTGCGGGCTCGTCGTCCGCTTCGCTTTCTCCTCGCGCCTTGTGCGGCTCGTCGCTGGCGCTTCCCTCGCCGCGTCGTTCCGGAATGTGCCTACTCAGTCGATGTCGAATTTGACGCCTTGGGCGAGGGGGAGCGATGTCGAGTAGTTGACGGTGTTCGTGGCCCTGCGCATGTAGCCCTTCCAGGCGTCCGAGCCGGACTCGCGCCCGCCGCCCGTCTCCTTCTCGCCGCCGAACGCGCCGCCGATCTCGGCGCCGGACGGGCCGATGTTGACGTTGGCGATGCCGCAGTCCGAACCCGTCGCCGACACGAATTGCTCGGCCTCACGCACGTCGTTGGTGAAGATACTCGACGCCAGCCCCTGCGGAACGTCGTTGTGCACCGAGATCGCCTCGTCGAGGTCGTCGTACGTCATCACGTACAGCAGCGGACCGAACGTCTCGGTTCGCACGATGTCGCTCTGGGCCTTCATCGCCACGATCGCCGGCTGCACGTACGACGCATCGGGCGCCTCGTCGGTGAGGATCCGGGTGCCACCGACCACCAGCTCGCCACCGTCGGCAGCAGCCGACTCGATGGCATCGACCACACGCTGGCCCGCAGCGACGTCGATGAGCGGGCCCACCAGGGTGCCCTCGGCAAGCGGGTCGCCGATCGGCACCGACTGATACGCCGCAACGAGGCGGTCGACCAACTCGTCGCGCACCGACTCGTGGACGATCAGGCGGCGCAGGCTCGTGCAGCGCTGGCCAGCGGTCCCGACGGCGGAGAACGCGATGCCACGCACGGCCAGCTCGACGTCCGCACTGGGAGCGACGATCGCGGCGTTGTTGCCACCGAGCTCGAGGATCAGCCGCCCGAACCGTTCGGCCACGACCGGCGCCACGGCACGCCCCATGCGCGTCGAGCCCGTCGCCGAGACGATGGCCACGTCACGGTGGGCGACAAGTGCGGCACCGACGTCGACACCACCGTGGAGCACCTGGTTGAGATCGTCAGGCGCGCCCACGTCGGCTGCGGCGCGCCGGAACAGGGCGTCGCAGGCGACGGCCGTCAGCGGCGTCTTGTCGCTCGGCTTCCAGATCACGGGATCGCCGCAGACGAGCGCCAGCGCCGCGTTCCACGACCACACGGCGACAGGGAAGTTGAACGCTGTGACGACGGCGCACGGACCCATTGGGTGCCACGTCTCCATCAGCCGGTGGCCGGGGCGCTCGCTGGCGATGGTGAGGCCGTGCAGCTGACGTGAAAGACCGACAGCGAAGTCGCAGATGTCGATCATCTCCTGCACCTCGCCGAGGCCCTCGGAGCGGATCTTGCCGGCCTCGATCGACACGAGCTCGCCGAGCGCTTCCTTGTGTTCGCGCAGCAGCTCGCCGAGCCGCCGGACGAGGTTGCCACGGATCGGCCCTGGCGTGGCACGCCAGACGGTGAACGCCTCCATGGCCCGCGCGACGGGGGCGTCGACGTCGCCGGTCGAGCCGGCTGCGCCGAGCGAACCGCCAGTGATCGGGGTGCGCGCCTCGACGTCGCCCGACGGTGGGCCGGCGCCGCACTCGGCGAGGATCGCACCGACCCTGTCGGCCAGCACCTGCGTGGTGGGGAGGCTCACTTCGTCGCTCCCACCTGGTCGAGGGCCCGCGAGAACAGCTCGACGGCGGTGTCGGCCTGCTCCATCGTGACGACCAAGGGTGGTGCCATGCGCACGGAGCGCTCGCCGCACGTCAAGATGAGCAGGCCCTGCTCGAAGCAGGCGAACTCCACGGCTGACGCCGTGTCGTGGTTGGGAAGATCGATGCCGATCATCAGCCCCCTGCCACGGACCTGGCCCATCAGCGGCTGCGTCTCCGCCAGTTCGCCGAGGCGTCCGATGAGGTGCGTGCCGACGAGCGCGGCGTTGTCGGCGAGCTCGCGCTCGACGAGATCGAGCGTTGCCACCGCCGCGGCGCAGGCGACGGGGTTGCCGCCGAACGTCGAACCGTGACCGCCGGGCTTCCAGTCCATCACGTCGGGCTTCGTCAGGATGCCGGCGAGCGGCAGGCCACTGGCGATGCCCTTGCCGAAGCACATGATGTCGGGCTCGACGTCGTCGTGCTGGGCCGCCCACATCGTGCCGGTGCGACCGACACCCGACTGGATCTCGTCGACGACGAGCAGGATGCCGTGCTCGTCGCACAGCGTGCGAATCTCCGCGAGCCAGCCGGCCGGTGGGACGATGTACCCGCCCTCGCCCTGCAGCGGCTCGACGAAGATGGCGGCGACGTCGGCGGGGTCGGTCATCTTGGAGAACAGCACCCGCTCGATGTACTCGGCGCCGGTCAGGGCGTCGGCGTCGTACGGGTCGTGGTACGGGGCGTGGAAGCTGCCAGGTGTCACGATGCCGAACCCGGCCCGCTGTCGTGCCTTGCTGGCCGTGAGCGACAGACTGCCGAGCGTGCGACCGTGGAAGGCGCCGAAGAAGGCGATCACGTTGGAGCGGCGCGTGCGGTGGCGGGCAAGCTTCAGCGCCGCCTCGACGGCCTCGGTGCCCGAGTTGGACACGAACACCTTGGCGTCGTCCATCGGCGCCAGTCCTGCGATCCGCTCGCAGAAGTCGGCGAAGGATGGCAGGTAGAAGTCACTCGAGCAGTAGTGCAGGACGTTGTCCACCTGGGCGTGGATGGCTGCGTTGACCTGTGGGTGCGCGTGGCCCGCGGCCGTGACAGCGATGCCGGCGTTGAA
>JACDGA010000459.1 GCA_013815505.1 Acidimicrobiia bacterium | reverse complement strand
CCACGCGGGTCGAACCCGACGAGGTCGAAGTCGGAGAGGCCGAGCTCGTTCACGAGCGACGAGCCGCCGTTGGCGATGAACTCGAGGCCGGAGCCGCCGGGGCCACCGGGGTTGGTGAGCACGGCGCCCTGCCGATCGCCCTTCGCCGCGAAGCGGATGAGGGCGAGCTCGATCTGCTCGCCGTCGGGCTCGTCGTAGTCGAGCGGCACGGAGAGGGTCGAGCACTCGGGCACGGGCGTGGGAAGGCCCTCGGGAGCCGGCGGCACGTCGTCCTCGCTGCACGTCGACCACGTCAGGGATCCGCTGTCCGGATCGGTCACGTCGGTCGAGTCGGTCACGTCGGTCGAGTCGGTCACGTCGGTCGAGTCGGTCACGTCGGTCGAGGCCGTCACGTCGGTCGCCGTGGTGTCGTCGATGACCTCGGACCGCTCCGCAGACGGGTTCGAGCCAGTCGCACACGCCGGAACGGCAGCCGCGACGGCCAGCGCGACCGCAAGGAGTGTGGCCGATCGGCGTCTCACGGCGACGACGGTACCGCCCGTCGTCTTGCCAAGGCCCGCGGGCGCGCGAGACCCTTGGGCGATGGGTGTCACGATCTCGGTCGAGCAACGACGGGCCCGGCTCGTCGAGCGACACTTCCTCGATCAGCGCACGAACACGATCGAAGACGTCGCAGCCGCGCTCGTCGGTCTGCACTCGAGCGACCCGATCTCCGTCTACCTCGCGCTGTGGGCACGCCTCGACGTCACGCCGGCGGAGATCTCGCACGTGCTCTACGGGCAGCGGTCGCTGCTGCGACTGCACGCCATGCGGCGCACGCTGTTCGTCGCCCCGATCGACCTCGCGGTGACGATGTCGGCAGCGTGCACGCAGGGCTACCTCGCCCGCGAGCACACGAA
This sequence comes from Acidimicrobiia bacterium, assembly GCA_013815505.1. Lineage (GTDB taxonomy): Bacteria > Actinomycetota > Acidimicrobiia > Acidimicrobiales > Ilumatobacteraceae > JACDHN01. The sequence continues at coordinate 1,456 of JACDGA010000459.1, read as the reverse complement.
GCTGGCGACGCTGATCGCCGGCCAGGGCGTGTGCCCGCCCGGCGACGAGGCTGCCTTCGTCGAACGGACATGCGCAGCGACGCTGGCAGCATTGCGCACACGTGGCTCGGCGACGACCTCCGAGCTCGGCGTCGACGTGCCCGATCTGACGAAGAAGGTCTCGTACGCGCCCGGTACGAAGTGGGGCACGTCGATGAGCATCGCCGCCCGCATCATGTTCCTGCTCGCCGCCGAGGGCCGGATCGCACGCGGCAAGCCGCTCGGCTCCTGGGTCGCGAGCCAGTATCGCTGGACTCCGATCGAGACAGTGCTCGGTGGCGAGCTTCCCGATCGAGATCCGGTGGCCGCTCGTGCCGACCTCGCCCGGCACTGGCTCGCCTCCTACGGGCCGGGGACGAGCGCTGACCTGCAGTGGTGGAGCGGGTGGACGAAGGGTCACACGACCGCGGCACTCGACGCCGCGAGCGCAATCCCCGTCGAGGTGGAGTCCGAGGACGGCTCGTCGTCACTGGCGTGGGTGCTGCCCGGTGACGACACCGATCCTCGGCAGCCGAGACACGAGACGTGCGTCCGCCTCCTGCCGGGGCTCGACCCGACGATCATGGGCTGGAAGCAGCGCCACTGGTACGTCGGCGATCGCGGCAGCGAACTGTTCGACCGCAACGGCAACGCCGGCCCGACGATCTGGGTCGACGGGCGAGCCGTCGGGGCGTGGGTCCAGGCGGCGAACGGAGAGATCCTCACCCATGTCCTCGACGAGCACGACCATGATCCCGCCACGCTCCAGCTCGTGCACAAGCAGGCAGCGGCGCTGCAGGCGTGGCTCGGCGACACCCGCATCACGCATCGCTTCCGCTCGCCGCTGGAGCTCGACCTCGCTCGTGACGCCTGATGAGCTGTGAGCTCGCCACACCGCGGACCTACCAGGCGATGATCGCCGTCGGCCGAGGGTTGTTCGCCGCACTGCGTTTGCGCCCTCGCGTCGCCGGCGCAGAGCACCTCTCCGAACGCGGCGGCGCCGTGCTGGCGATCACGCACTTCGGCTACCTCGACTTCGCCATCACCGAGTGGGTGGTGTGGCGCCGCAACCGGCGCTGGATCCGCTTCCTCGCAACGTCAGCGGCGTTCGCACACCCGCTGTCGGGTCCGCTGCTGCGGGCCATGCGACACGTCCCGGTCGACCGGGCGGACGGCGCCGACGCCTACCGCCACGCCGTGGAGGCCGCTCGCGCCGGGCATCTCGTCGGGCTGTTCCCCGAAGGTCAGGTCACCCGTGATTGGGACGAGGTGCTGCCGTGCGCCGGCGGCGCCGTGCGCATCGCCGCCGCGGCCGGTGTGCCGCTCGTGCCCGTCGCCGTGTGGGGCGGGCACCGGGTGCTGACGAAGATCCACCGCTTCTCACCGCGGGCGGCCCGCGGAGCGACGATCTCCGTGCGGGTCGGGCGACCCGTTGCGG
>JACDGA010000107.1 GCA_013815505.1 Acidimicrobiia bacterium | reverse complement strand
GTACGAGGAACATGGCGTGCGTGTTCTCCAGGCTGCCGGTGTGACCGAACGACCCGTCGCGCCACACCATCAGTCCGAGGCCGTACCAGAGGTCGCGTCGCGGCGTGCCGGGCGCCCGCGGCGACGACGGCTTGCGCATCGTCGCCAGCGTCCGTCGCGACACAGGGTGTGCGCCCGGTTTCGCAGGGTCGAGCGAATCACCGAACTTGACGATGTCGCTCGGGGTCGCGATCCACGTGCCCGCCGCACCGAGCGTCTCCATGAACGTGCGCCCGGGTGCGACGTCGTGGAGGACGTCGTTGGCTCGCACGTCGCGCGTACCGGCGGTGCGCATGTCGGTGACGCCGACGGGACGAAGTACCTCGCGCTGCACGACCCGCTGGAACGGCGTGTCCTGTGCCGCCTCGACAACGAGTCCGAGGAGGCAGAAGTTCATGTTGCTGTAGAGGTAGTCCTTGCCGGGCCCGGCGTCGAGCGCCTCGGCGAACGCGATCGACGCCGCGTGCGGGCACGACATCGACCCTGCGTAGAACAACTCGTTCTCGAACTCGCCGAATCCCGATGTGTGCGCGAGCAGCTGGCGCACCGTGACCCGCGCCGCACGCGGATCCGTGAGCGGCACGCCGAGGTGCTGGGCCACCATTTCGAGCACCGGCTCGTCGAGCGAGAGCTCACCCTCGTCGACGAGGCGCAGCACGGTTGCCGACAGGATCGGCTTCGAGATGCTGGCGACGCGGAAGCGATCCGACGGCGCGAGCGCCTCGCCCGGAACCCGCTGGCCGTACGCGCCGCGATGGACGATCCGGCCGTCGAGGGCGACGGCGATCGAGGCGGCGCGCGACCCGCCGTTGACGATCTGGTCGGTGAGCGAGAAGTCGAACACGTCCCAGTCGATCTCTTGCAGCGGCGGTGTCGTCGTCGTGGTGGTCGTCGGCTTCGGCCTCGTGGTCGTCGTCGACGGCCCGGACGACGGCCCGGACGGTGGCACAGTCGAGGAGGCCGGCACCGCGGTGTTCGACGCGTCCGTCTCGGAGGACGCGGGCGGCACATCGGTGGTGGTCGCCACGACGGGCGCGCCGATCGACGGCGAGGACGAGTTCTCGCTGCTGTCGCGCGCCGACGCACACGCCGAGACGGCGAGCGCAGCGACGGTGAGTGGTGCGAGCACGCCCCGCGGGCGTCCGAGGCGGCGGTTCATGTGCCGAGCGCCAGGATGGTCTGGCGCGTGGTCAGCACGTCGGCGAAGTGGTCGCCGTCGGCCTCCACCCTGGCGAGCACGGCATCGGCCTCGAAACGCAGCTCGAGGTCGCCCGCAGCGCCCGCCTCGACCTCGTCCCACGTCACCGGCGTCGACGCCGTCGGCTCGTCGCGAGCGCGAAGCGAGTACGGCGCGATCGTCGTCTTGTGGAAGGCGTTCTGCGAGTAGTCGATGAAGATCTTGCCCGGTCGCTGCGCCTTCGCCATGACGGTCGTGGTGCGACCGGGCAGCTGACGCTCGACCACCTGCGCCACGGCCAACGCGAAGTCGGAGGCGTCCTCGTGGGTCGGTGTGTGCTTCGCCCGCGCCGGGGTGTTGAGCGGCACATACAGCTGCATCCCCTTCGAGCCCGATGTCTTCACGTAGCCCTCCAGCTTCGCGACAGCGAGCACCTCACGGACCGCGAGCGCCACCTCGCAGCATTCGCGGATGCCGGCGGGTGCGCCGGGGTCGAGGTCGAACACGATCGCCCGTGGCGCCGCAAGGTCGTCCGCCAGCGCCATCGGCGCGTGCAGCTCGAGTGCCGCGAGGTTGGCCGTCCACACGAGCGCTGCGGGCTCCTCGAGCCGGCAGTAGTACACGCCGCCCCGCCGGTCACCGGGACCCTCGGCGACATCGACCCAGTCTGGGCGATGCGTCGGGCAACGCTTCTCGAAGAACCCCTCCTTGCCGGACCCGTCGGGGAATCGCTTCAGCGTGATGCACCGCCCTGCGAGGTGAGGGATCATCACGGGTGCGACGCGGGCGTAGTACTCGATGATCTCGGACTTCGTGAAGCCCGTTGGGTACAGCGCCTTGTCGAGGTTCGTGAGCTTGAGCGTGCGTTCGCCGATCGCGAACTCGACGGACTCACCCACGGGCGGACGGGGTCACGCGCTCTTGCGCGACTTCTTCGCCGCCGAGACGCTGGCTTCGAGCGCCGCCATGAGGTCGACGATCTTCGGCTTCTCCTTCTCCTCCGTCGGTACCTCGAACTCCTCACCCTTCGACTTGCGGTCGATGAGCTCGAGCACCTGCTCGCGGTATTCGTCGTGGTACTTCTCGGGTTCGAACGGTCCGCTCAACGAGTCGACGAGCGACTCCGCCATGGCGACCTCGGCCTTCTTCACCTTGACGTCGTCGATGGTGGTGAGCTCTTCGATGTCGTCGGCCTCGACGACCTCGTCGGCGTAGGCGAGCGTCGACATCATGAGCCGGCCGTCGACGGCACGGATCGCCGCCGTGTGCTGCTTGTTGCGCATCACGAACCGCCCGATGGCGACCTTGCCGCTCTCCTCCATCGCCTTCGCGAGCAGGACGTACGGCTTCGGGTTGGCGTCGGGGGCGACGTAGAAGTTGCCGTCGAAGTAGACGGGATCGATCTCGGTGAGATCGACGAACTCCTCGAGCTCGACGGTCTTCGTGGCCGACGGGATGAACGGTTCGAGCTCGTCGGGATCGACCAGCACGTAGCGGCCCTTGGCCACCTCGTACCCCTTGACGATGTGCTCGTCGGGCACCTCCTCGCCGTCGGCGTCGGACACCTTGCGGTAGCGGATGCGGCTCATCGTGCGCTCGTCGAGCTGGTTGAACGACACGCTCTGGCGTCGCACGGCGTTGAACAGCTTTACCGGGATCGCGACCAGCCCGAAGCTGATGGTGCCGGTCCACACGGGTCGTGGCATCTCACCATCATGCCTGATCCGATGCGGTTGATGCTCGCACGAAGGAACGAACGTTCGTCGGCTCGAGCCAGTGCTCAGCCCGACAGCACGGCGCGGGCCACGAGGTCGGTGCCGAACGCCGTGAGCAGGGCCAGGTAGAGCAGCCCCGTCGCCGCCATCACGGCGGAGTACTGGCGCTCGCGCAGCGCCGCCCGAGTGACGACGACGAGCACGATGGTGCTGAGCGCACACGCCACCCAGAACCACCCGAGCGTGCCGTTCCAGCCGTCGTCGACGTTGCCGGCGAGCACGGCGAGCATCCCGGTCGGCAGCAGCATCACGATCACCTCGGCGGGCCACACCCAACCGAGCGCGCCGACGAGCTCGTTGAGCAGCTTGCGCGGCAGGCCGGGCTGCACGAGATACCAGTGGCCGAGCATCATCGCATCGGTGATCGCCCCGATGAACGCCGCACCGACGAGCGTGCGTGCCACTGCGACGGCCGTGTCGGCGGTGCCGTCACTGGCAGCGTCGACCGCCGCTGCGACGAGACCGACGACACCGACGGCGACGGGCACGAGGTCGAGCACCGGCGGGAACTCGCGTCCAGCGGTGTCCCGATCGGGCCGGACGCGTTCGATGCCGGTCATCTCCGCCACTCGCGCCGAGCGCCGATCGTGCTCGGCACGTCGATGGCGCACGTCGCCGCGACGCCGCACGATCGAGACGGCGAGGGCGACGACACAGCCGGCGGCGACGAGCACGGCAGCGCCATCGCGCACGGGCACACCGTCGTAGCGCAGCCCGGCGACGGTGGCCCCGACGGCGAGCACGGCGAACGTCCCCCGCAGCAGCCAGCCGTACCCGAGCCCGGCCTCACGGCGGCGAGTCGTGAACCAGCAGAAGAACATCCCGCCGACCGACCACTGCAGCAGCACCGTGGCGAGGTCGAGGCGGATCACGAGGCGGGAGGGTAGCGGCAGGCCCTTGGCCTAGCCTGAGCCGCTCGTGTCCCGTGCCAAGCATCCGATCGTCGCCGCCTTCCTGCTGACCTGTCTCGTCACGCTCGGCGCGTGCGCGACGGGCGAACGCCCCTCCTTCTCGACATCGCAGAGCGCGCCGGGCGAGATGACCGGCGACGCCGCGGTCGACGACGTCCTGGCCCTGCTCGACGAGGCCGGCGCGGCGCCGTTCGAGGGGGACTACTCGATCCTCACGCGCTACGGCAACCGCGAGACCAACGCCTCGGTCACCCAGCTGACCAGCGCCGAACGGGTGGTCAAGGTGGGACGGATCACGTTCCGCTTCGCCGACGGCATCACGTCGACGTGCCGGTCGCTGCCAGACGACTGCGAGTCGGGGATCCAGGATCGCCGCATCAGCAACACCCAGGTGACACACCGCTTTTATGCAGAGGAGGCGGCGACGAGGCTGCGCGCCGACGCCGGCAACGCCGTCGGCGCCGGCGCTGGCGAGCAACGCCAGGTCGCCGGTCAGCCCGCGACGTGCGTCACGCTGCCCGTCAGCGGGGGCGAGGTCAGCTACTGCGCGCTCGACAGCGGGGTGCTTGCACTCGTCGACGACGCCGACGTGCGCATCGAGCTGACGTCGTATCGCGACGCCGTCGGCGACACCTCCGGCGTGTGACACCCCGCGCGTAGGTTCACGCGCACCGTCTTCCCACCGCACCTCATGCCGTGGAGGACAACCATGCAGTCATCCCGAACCGGGCCTGTCGCCCCGCGCGCCGGCGACCGGCTCCTTGCCGCCGCCGACGCCATCGCCGTCATCCGCTTGGCGTTGCATCAACCGCTGCGTCCCGAGACCGTCGTCGTCATCCGCGACGCCGACGCACGCGCCGGCACGATCGTCGTGGTCTCGGGCACCTTCTCCGGCGACGCCGTCATCACCGTGTGCGAGGTGCTGTCGGCGGCGGTGGGCGGCGACCATCGCGCCGAACCTTCCGGACTCGTCGTCGCGTCGGTGCGCCCCGATCAGCCGATGACGTCCGACGACCTCGATCGATGGCTCGAAGCCGCCGACGTCACCGAGGAGGCCGGATCCGAGCTGGTCGAGTGGTTCATCGTCACGGGCGACGCCAAGTCGCCACGGTTCGAGTGTCCACGCGACGCACTCGGCGAGCCACCCCGCTGGCGTACCCTCACGACGTGAGTGAGCCCCGCGAGCGAACCATCGTTACGGTGCGCCGCTGCGCAGCAGCGGAGCGGTCATTGGTGCACCGCCCGTCCTCCCAAACGACCCTCCACACGGCCATGGTGCACCGATGAGTGACCTCGCCGAGCTCGCGACCGCCTGGGACATTCACGTCGGCAACAGCACGCCATCGCATGCAGTCCGCGACGAGGTGTTCGGCGCTCATCTCGAGGCGGGCCGCGTGTACCACGGGCTGCGCCATGTGACGTGGGTCGTGCGCCACGTCGTCACCCTGTGCGGCGAGGTCACCGCGAACGACATCGGCGCGATCGTCGCTGCCGGCTTCTTCCACGACGTCATCTACCACCCCACCCGCGACGACAACGAGGATCGCAGCGCTCGCGTCGCCGCTGCCCGCCTCACCGAGCTCGGTTGGCACGACGACCGCGCGGGCTCGGTCGCCCACCTGGTGCGCACCACGCAACGCCACCTGCCGGGCGACGACGACACCGACGCGATGGTGCTCTGCGACGCCGATCTCGCCGTGCTCGGCACGAGCCCAAAGGACTACGTCGCGTACACAAACGGCGTTCGCCGCGAGTACCGCCACGTCGACGACGACGCGTGGCGAACAGGTCGGGCACACGTGCTCGACGCGTTCGTGTCGCGCGACTCCATCTATCGCACGACACCCGCGATCGACCGCTGGGAGGCACGGGCGCGCGCCAACATCACGAGCGAGCTGGACGCGCTGCGCTGACCGTCAGCGCCGGCGGCGGCGATCGTCGACGCGCACGCGAGCCGGTTGCGGCTGGGGGCGGCGCGTCGCCGACGCTCCGATGAAGCCCACCGTTCCGATCAGGCCGATCGTCGTCCCGACGATCACGGTCCACATCGCAACAGCGTACATCAAGATCGGCGGTCGGTGCCGTCGCGCGACCGCGAGCAGCGGACAATCCGGAACGTGTGGCAATCCCGTGACGTCTGCTTCACTGGTCGGGTGACATCTCCGATGCCGACCCGCATCGATCCCGTGGTCGACGAGCAGACCGACCAGCAGACCGACGACGTCACCGAGACGAGCGAACCCGTCGTCGCTCACATCGTGCGCACCGAAGCTGGCGAGTCGGCGGCGGCGAAGGTGCTGGAGGCACGCATCAACGGCACCCCGCTCGAGGCCCTGTGCGGACACGTGTGGGTCCCCGCTCGCGACCCGCGGTCGTTGCCGATGTGCCAGGCGTGCAAGGAGATCTACGAGCTCTACCGCTCGGTCAACGACGGGCTTTCCGACCGACCAGTCGATTGAGCTTCCCCCGCCTCGACTACTACGCTGATCCCGCCGGTGCGAACGACCTGGTGGTCGTCGCCCATGGCGGTCGACAGCAATCGCGCCAGCCGACGCCCGAGTGGGCGCACGCGCTGACTCGCATGTTCTCGTTCGTCGACGTCGCCGTGCGCG
>JACDGA010000458.1 GCA_013815505.1 Acidimicrobiia bacterium | reverse complement strand
TCTCGCTCGACGAGTTGATGGAGCGCCGGCCGAGCCAGCTCTCAGGTGGCCAGCAGCAGCGCGTCGCGCTGGCGAGAGCGATCGCCTGCCGCCCCGACGTGTTCCTGTTCGACGAACCGCTGTCGAATCTCGACGCCCGCCTCCGCCTCGAGGCACGCGGCTTTCTAAAGCAGTTGCAGCACGACCTCGCCACGACGGCCGTCTTCGTGACGCACGACCAGAGTGAGGCGTTGGCGCTCGCCGACCGGATGGCGGTGATGGAGCTCGGCGAGATCCGCCAGGTGGGGACGCCGTCCGATCTCTTCCATCACCCGGCGAACTTGTTCGTCGCCGGCTTCATCGGTTCGACGCCGATGAACCTCGTCCCTGGCACCGCTGGCTCCGACGGTGTCACGTTCGAAGGCGGCGTGCTGCCGGTGGCCGCACCGACGATCCCCGTCGCAGGAAGGGATGTCGAAGCCGCCCACGTCGTCTACGGGATCCGACCCGAGTACGTCGACGTCACCGAGCCGAGCGATGGCCTCGACGGCACCGTGACTGTCACGGAGAATCTCGGAACCCAGTTCCTCGTGACCGTCGAGATCGGCGGGGTGCAGCTGCGGGCGACGGTGCCGGAAGGAGACGAGCCGCGGCTCGGCGACCGGGTTGGGCTTGCGCCGGACGCTCGCAGAGCACTGCTCTACGACGCTGCGACCGGCTCTCTGCTCGGGTGACTCAGAACCGTCGAACTCGGTTAGACATACGAATCCGGTGCCCGACCGGTCGCCCGCACACCGTGTCTGGGCCGCCTGGCACCTACGATCGGCTCGTGAACAGTGCGGCGAACACAGCGGTCATCGACGTCGGCGAGCTCGATCTGCCGATGGTTGAACCCCGTCTCGAGCTCTCGATCGACGAGCGCAACGAGCGGGCGGATGCCGTCGCCGGAGAGCACTGGCTCGCCCGTTCGACGTTCGGCTACATGGTGCTCCAGTACGACGACGTGGTCGCTGTGCTGCGCGACAAGCGCTGGCACTCCGCCACGTCGATGATCCCCGACCTGATGGGCGTCACGGATCCCACGTTCCGGGCGAGGCGGCGTACGTCGATCCTGTCGGCCGAGGGCGACGAGCACGTCCGGCTACGCCGCCTCGTCGGCAAGGCGTTCTCGCCTCGATCAGCGGACCGCCTCCGTCCCTTCATGCGCGGGGTCATCGACGGCCTCGTCGATGATGTCGACGACGGCGGGCGGTGTGACGCCGTCGCCGAGATCTGCGACCCGTATCCGATCCCCATCATCTGCGAGCTGCTGGGCGCCCCGCCTCGCGATTGGCAACTGTTCTCACGGCTCGCGGGGGACATCCTCAAGGTGTTCGACACGAACCTGCCCGATGTGCTCGACGTCGTCATGGCCGCCAGCGACGAGCTCGACGAGTACACGCTCACCCTGATCGCCGACCGCCGTTCGAAGCCCGCGGACGACCTGATCACCGAGCTGATCGCCGCCGAGGAGGAAGGCGATCGCCTGTCCACCGAGGAGCTGACGATGATGGTCGAGGCCGTGATCATCGCCGGCACCGACACGACCCGCAACCAACTCGGCTGCGCGCTCGCCGTGTTCTGCGACCATCCTGATCAGTGGGCGCTGCTCGCCGAACGCCCCGAGCTCGCTCCTCGCGCCGTCGAGGAGGCGCTGCGCTACCTCGGTGCCGTGCGCGGGACGATCCGCTTCGCGAGCGAGGACATCGAGTACCGGGGCGTCCACTTCCCGAAGGGCACGGTCATGGCCGCCGGCATCGCGCAGGCCAACGTCGACCCGTCGGTGTTCCCGGCACGGCGCTCGTTCGACATCACCCGCGAGGCGCCGGCACGACCGATGCTCACGCTCGGTGCCGGGATCCACGCCTGCCTCGGTGCGGCCCTCGCTCGTGCCGAGCTGCAGGAGGCGCTGACCGTGCTCCCCCGACGGATGCCCGACATGCGCCTCGACGGCGACCTGGTGTGGAAGCCGGCGACCGCCGCCATCTTCGGTCCCGAGGTGCTCCCGCTTGCCTTCACGCCAGGCGTCGGCTCGACGGGTTGAGCGCACGCTGCCGGTCTCGCCGCCCGTCAGTTCGGCCTCCTACGTTGGCGCGATGCCAGGGACCGCAGACGTCAAGCTCGGATACACCACGGGATACTGGTCGAAGGGCCCTCCCCCGGGCGTCGCCGAGGCACTCGCCGAGGCCGAGCGACTCGGGTTCGATTCCGCGTGGACCGCCGAGGCGTACGGCTCGGACGCGCTGACACCCCTCGCCTGGTGGGGGGCGACGACATCGACGATGCGACTCGGCACGTCGATCGTGCAGATGAGCGCCCGCACACCGGCCGCCACGGCGATGGCGGC
>JACDGA010000457.1 GCA_013815505.1 Acidimicrobiia bacterium | reverse complement strand
GGGTGACCGACTCCTTCGAGTTCATGAACTTCAGCAGCTCCCACGCCATCTCCGCGTTCTCCGAGTTCGGGTTGACGAGGAAGCCGCCGCCGCCCGACATCGACGCCGCGTCGTTGCCGCCGAGCGCTCCGCCGGGTTCGTACCCCGGAATGCTCGCCCAGCCGACGACCTCGTCACGGTTCTCCATCGGGGCGACCCCGGCCTCGGGGTTGATCACGTCGCGCCAGAAGTAGTCGCTCTCGAGCAGCATTGCGATCTTGCCCTCTGAGAACTCGAGGAACGAACGGTCACGACCGTCCTGGCGCACCTGCAGGTCCGGGTCGCCGAGTCCTTCGTCGCCGTAGACGGTGGCGTAGGTCTCGAGCACCTGGACCATCTCGGGCGTCGCGCCCGTCCACATCGAGGACTCCTCGTCGTAGATCTCGGCGCCGGCCGCGGCGAGCAACGGCAGCATCCCCTGCATCGTCGTCGCCTCGCCCATCGCGACACCTGCGTTGAGCTGGATCGGCGTCACGTCGGGTTGTGACTCCTTGATCGTGCGAGCAGCTTCGAGCACCTCGTCGACGGTTGCCGGCTGCCAGTCCTCCGGCAGCCCGGCCTCAGCGAAGATCTCCTTGTTGAAGTAGATGACGCGGCCGTCGGTGCCCGACGGGACGCCATAGCGTTCGCCATCGAACATCATGTTCGACTGCACGCTCTCGGGGATCTGGTCCCAGCCGTCCCACTCGTCGACGGTGTCGCCGACCGTCTCGGTCAGGCTCTCGATGTACTCGGCCTCGGCGAACTCGCCGACCCAGATGCCGTCGATGGCGAACACGTCGGCGCCCGACCCGCTGCTGAGGTCGAGCGAGATCTGGGTCTTGTAGTCCTCGTCGTCGACGCCCTGTCCGGTGAACTCGACGCTCACCGGCGTGCCGGCCTCTTCCATCGCCGCCTCGAAGGCGGGGATCAGCTCGTCCTCGAAGTACGTCGCCTCCTGGTCGTTCTTCCCGCCTTTGATCGAGTTCGACTGCAGTGTCAGGCCGACGCTGCCTGCCGGCGCCTCGGTTCCGGTGCCGTCGGTCGTCGCATCCGATGTCGGATCCGATGACTCGTCGTCGTCGTCGCCGCATGCCGCGAGCAACAGCGCCCCGACGAGTGTGGCAGTGAGAAACGGATGGCGTGTCATCAGCGAACCCCCATGTTCAGCTGTGCGGACGCGCAAACGTCCGGCGGGTGCGCGGATCATACGTTCCTCCCGTCTCGGCCTGCAACGATGCACCTCGGCCAAGATGGCGGAGATGGCTCGCGTCCCGTACCCCGATCCCGACCGACTCCTCCCCGAGACACAGGCCGCGCTCGCGCAGCTGCCGGCGCTGAACATCTTTGCGATGCTCGCCGGTGGCGAGGGCGTGCTCCGCGCGTTCACGCGCCTCGGCAACCACCTCCTGTTCAAGTCGTCACTCGATCCAATGCTGCGCGAGCTCGCCATCCTGCGCGTGGGTGCGCTCTCCGGTGCCCGCTACGAGGTGCACCAGCACGAGGCGATCGCCCGTCGACTCGGGATGAGCGAAGCGCTCGTCGTGGCGGTTCGTGGAGCACCTGACGATCCCGCCTTCGACGAGATGTCACGACTCGTCGTGCGATTCACCGACGACGTCGTCGCCAACGTCCGTGCCGGCGACGACACGTTCGAGCCGCTGCGTGACCGCCTGACGCTGCAACAGCTCGAGGAGCTCACCATCACGATCGGCTACTACATGGCTGTATGCCGATTCCTGGAGACATTCGGCGTCGACATCGAGGATGCCGAGTCGGACAGGCCTGGCGATGACTGAGCGGAGCGAGCCGGCGATGACGGCGGAGTCGCGCGGATCGGCGCCGGGTCGTGGACGGCTCGTCGGCCGACGGCTGCTCATCGTCGGTGCTGGACAGAACAGCTACTCGTTGCTCGATCCGCCGATCGGCAACGGCCGCGCGATCTCGATCCTGAGCGCCCGCGAGGGAGCTGCGGTGGCGGCGGCCGATCGCGACGCCGAGTCGGTGTCGGCGACGGTTGCGACGATCACGGCGGAGGGCGGTCAGGCGGTGGCAATGACGGCCGACGTCTCGCGACCCGACGAGATCGAACGGATGGTGACCGCAGCTCACGAGGCGCTCGGTGGCCTCGACGGCGTCGTCTACAACGTCGGGATCGCCGCCGGCGGCGGACTCGCCGGTTCGACGCCGGACGTGTGGGATGAGGTGCTCAACGTCAACGTTCGCGGCGCGATGCTCGTCGCTCGGGCTGCGCTGCCGGTGCTCGACGACGGTGGATCGATCGTCTTCGTGTCGTCGGTGGCGGGGATCAAGCCGGGGAGCCGGTTTCCGGCCTACGACAGCTCGAAGG
>JACDGA010000456.1 GCA_013815505.1 Acidimicrobiia bacterium | reverse complement strand
TGCACGCAGCTCACGATCGGGAGCGTTGAGCAGCTCCTGGCCGCGGAACTTCGCAGAGCCGGAGATCTTGGCCGTGCTGGGTAGCAACCCGAGCATCGCCATCGACGACACCGACTTGCCGCATCCCGATTCGCCGACGATGCCCAGCACCTCGCGCTCGCGCACCTCGTAGGAGATGCCGCGCACCGCCTGCACCTCACCGTCGTCGGTGGGGAACCGGACCTCGAGATTGTCGACCACCAGCAAAGGCTCCGCTGACGGCGCCGCATCGGGCGGTGCCTCGTCGACGCGCTCCAACGGCACCTCTTCGAGATGACCGCCGCTCATCGCCGTTCCCTCGTCTGTCGTGGGTCGAACGCGTCTCGCAGTCCGTCACCGATGAAGTTGATGCAGAGCGAGATCGTCAGGATGAACAGGCCCGGCCACCAGAAGAGCCACGGGCGCGTCGTGAACGCGTTGTCGTTGTCGGACACGAGCTTGCCGAGCGAGAAGTCGGACGTGCTCACCCCGAGCCCGAGGAACGACAGCGCCGTCTCGATCAGGATCGCCGCCGAGATCAGCAGCGTCACGTTGACGATGACCGTGCCGACGACGTTGGGCAGGATGTGCTTGCGGATGATCCGCCCGTTGGAGGCGCCAAGTGCCCTGGCCGCCTCGACGTACTCCTTCTCACGCAGCGAGAGAAACTCGCCGCGCACGACTCTCGAGATCGACAGCCACGACACCATCGCGATCACGACCGCCAGCAGGATGATGCTGTTGGGACCGAAGTAGTCACCGATCACGGGCACGTTGTCGGGCTCGCTGCCGAACAGCAGGATGCTGTTCTCGCCGAAGAACCAGCTGAGCCCGGGGATGTCGCCGGACCTGCGGGCGATCACGGCTGCGAGCAGTAGCAGCGGAATCGTCAGGCCGACATCGACGAAGCGCATCAGCACGTTGTCGACCCAACCCCGGTAGAAGCCGGCGATGGCGCCGACGACGGTGCCGATGAACGTGCCGAGGATGCCGGCGAACAGGGCGATGATGATGCTCTGCTGCGTCCCGCGCAGCGTCGTCGCGAAGTAGTCGCGGCCGGCGTTGTCGAGCCCGAACGGGTGCTCGCCGAGCATCACACCGTCACCGTCGAGCCACGGGATGCCGTCGAACGTCGGGCGGGTGGATCCCGGTCCGAGCGCCGTCGCCGTGTACTCGTACTTCCACAGCGCGGCGCCGACGAAGGCGACGAGGACGACGGCGAGGAGCAAGATCATGCTCCCGACGGCGAGCCGGTGGCTGAAGAACCTGCGCCGGACGAGGCTCCACTGCGTGCGGGCCTCGACGGTGAACTCGCGCTCCGCGCCCGAACCGAGACCCGTCGTCCCGGGCCCTACCTCGATGAGTGGGGTGCTACTCACTGCGGATCCTCGGATCGAGATAGGCGTACAGCGTGTCAGTGATCGCGTTCATCACGATGATCACGACCGAGACCACGACGAGGAACGCCATCACCGGGTACGGATCGACCTCGCGCAGCCCATTGACGAACAGCGTGCCCATGCCACGCCACGAGAACACGTTCTCGGTGATCACCGCGCCCTCGATCACGGTCGCGAAGCTGAGCGTGATGATCGTCATCACCGGGATCAGCGCGGTGCGGAACCCGTGGCGCAGCACGACCTGCGTCGCCGGGAGACCCTTCGCCCGCGCGGTGCGCACGTAGTCGGAGTTCATCGTCTCCAGCATCGACGCCCGCGTGAAGCGGGCGAACGTGGCGAGGCCGATCAACGCCAGCGCCAGCGACGGGAGGACCTGGTGCGAGGCGTAGTCGACCATGCGCTCCCAGAACGTGCCCGACAGGTTGGGTGTCTGAGGGCCCACCGTGGCGATGGTGCGCCCAGGCGTCCAGGCCGAGATGAACCGATCGGACATCACGAGCATGCCGACCAGGACCGTCGCCATCACACCGGCGCGAGCGGCCACGGCCCTGTCGAACCCGCCGACGGCGAGACCGATCACGACACCGACGGCGAGTGACATCGCGAGGAGCTGCAGCAGCATCCACCACGACGGCTCCTCGAGCCACGAGTCGAACAGCAACGAGGCGCCGAAGCCGACGAGCGCCGAGGCGACGCCAGCGATGAGCACCTTCGACTTGCTCAGCGGCGCGAACGTCATCGCCGACAGCACACCGGCGCCAGCGGCAAACACGGCGAGCACCGGCGCGGAAATGCCAGGGTTGGTGATCCAGTCCGTGGCGTCAGCGATCAGCAGCAGCACCACTGCGGCGACCGCAGCGATGCCGAACACCGGCAATCGTCTTCGCCAGGACCCACCGGTCAGCGCCCCTGCGAGGCCACCGACGATCAAACCGACGACGATGGCCGCCGTGACC
>JACDGA010000455.1 GCA_013815505.1 Acidimicrobiia bacterium | reverse complement strand
CGCGAGCATCTGGCCGCGAAGGGGCTCGGGCTGCACAACGATCTGCAGAACGAATCGTCGATCGTCGGCAATTTCCCGACGGTGCTGATGATGCGCGACTTCGGTACGCCCGATCAGATCGCCGAGTGGATGCCCGGGTTCCTCGACGGCTCCCGACGACTCGCGTTCGGGCTGACCGAGCCGAACCACGGCAGCGACGCGACGTTCCTCGAGACGACGGCCGTCGCCGACGGCGACTCGTGGGTGATCAACGGCACGAAGCGGTGGAACTCCGGGCTGCACCACGCCACCCACGACATCATCTTCGCCAGGACGTCGGGCGAGCCCGGCCCTGCGACGGGCATCACCGCCTTTCTCGTCCCCGTCGACAGCGTGGGGTTCACCGTCGAGCACTTCTGGTGGACGTTCAACATGCCGACCGACCACGCCGAGGTGACGATGCGTGACGTCCGCGTCGGGCCCGAGGCCGTGTTCGGCGAGGTCGACCACGGCCTCGACCTGGCCCAGCACTTCGTCCACGAGAACCGCATCCGTCAGGCGGCCTCGTCACTCGGCGCTGCGCAGCACTGCATCGACGGCGCCGTGGCGTACGCCAACGAGCGCGTCACCTGGGGCAAGCCGCTGAGCCGCAACCAGGGCATCCAGTTCCCGCTCGTCGAGTTGCACACCGAGGCGGCGATGCTGCGCCAGCTCATCCGTCAGACCGCCTGGATGCTCGACCGTGAGCACCACCTCGAGGTCACCCACCTCGTCGCGATGTGCAACTACCGGGCGAACCGCCTCGCCTGCGACGCCGCCGACCGAGCGATGCAGACCTGCGGCGGCATGGGCTACAGCCGCCACATGCCCTTCGAGCACATCTACCGCCATCACCGCCGCTACCGCATCACCGAGGGGTCAGAGGAGATCCAGATGCGCAAAGTCGCCCAGCAACTGTTCAACATCGGCCGCTGAAGGACGATGCCGCCGGTCGTGCGACCGCCAGGGAGCCGAACGGCGATGGGGGTGTGGGGGCGCAGCTCCCACGGTGGTTCAGCCGTCAGACGTGGTGTTCGTGCACGTCGACGTTGTCGTCGGCGATGTCGCCCGACGCCGGCTCGTCGTCGTCCCACGTGGGTTCGACTTTCCGATCGTTCTTCGTCAACTCGAGGAGCACGGCGCCGACGCCGAGCCCGCCTACCACTGGCATTCCTCGTCTCGGGCGCGCGCTGCGCGCCCGTGAATCTTCCGCCATTTCGACCTCCATCAATCCAACTGTCGAACGCCTCGCAAGTCAACTATAACGATCTCTCGCGTGATGGGCATCTCGACCACGACGTGAGAGGTGGTGTGCTGCGACCGGGCATCAGCGGGCGATCGACTGCAGCACGCCGAGCGACGTGAGCGACGCCGGCAGGCGGCTCCACATCTCGACGACGGGACGTCCGCCGTCGCCGAAGTCGACGACGACGATCTCCGGTGGCCCGGCGCTGTCCGGTTGGTCGACGAGCGCGACGAACTCGGCATCCGATTCGTTCGGCGAGATCGACACGACGCGGACCGCTGCCGGATCGAGGTCGCCCGAACTGGCACCCTGCTGTGCGACGAACGTCGAGAGCATGGTGCTCATGTCCGTCGTGACGAGCAGCGTCCCGTCACGATTCCAGAAGACCATCCCGCCGTCGTCGAGCAGCGCGACGAGACGTGAGCCGTCGGGCGCGAAGCGAACGGTGACGGCACCGTCGCTCCCGTCGAGGCGCATCTCGACGGACCCGTTGCGGGCGATGTGCACGCCTCCCGAGCCGACGACCGCAATGCGATTCTCGTCCTGCGGATCGGTGTCGATGTCACGGAGTTCCTCCACGCCGCCGAGCGCCAGCTCGTCGGTCGCGACCGTCCACCGATCGACGAAGTTGGGATCGTCCTCCGCTGGCCGCCGGTCGAACGTCGCCCTGCGGATGTCGCTCGAGCAACTCGCAACCTCGGCGCAGGCGCCGGTCGCGGCGTAGTAGAGCGAGCTGTCGCGTGCCCATGCCGGTTGGTGGTGGCGTATGCCGTTCTGTGGGTTGATGAGCTGTTCGACGCGGCGCCCCGTGTCGTCGGGGAACGCCTTCGGTACGACGTCGCAGATGCCCGTGCAGCGTCCCGTGGTGGCGTTCGTTCGGACGAAGGCGATGTGGTTGCTCGCCGGGTCCCAGTCGGCCTCGATGTCGTGCGCACCCGGACGGTCCGTCGCCTGTGCCGTCTGCCCGCCTTGCGGATCGAGCTCGAAGACGTGGATGTCGCCGTTGCGCTCGACGATCTCGAAGGCGACCTTGGCCGTGTGTGGTCGAGGTTCGCCCGAGGGCACGCGTGGTGCCGTCCTCGCCGTCGAGTCGACGTTGGTGGCAGTCGATTCGCT
>JACDGA010000106.1 GCA_013815505.1 Acidimicrobiia bacterium | reverse complement strand
ATCCAGCCCGTCACGCAGGTCGCCTGGGACGTCGTCGACGATCTCGACGGCGTCGACCGTGGCGGCGGCTTCGGCCACTCCGGGCGCTGAGCGAGCAGCGCCGGAGAACTCGCCGAACTCGTCGGGCCTGCGCATGTGCGGGTTCCTAGGCTGCCGCGGTGACCGCGCTGCGCAAGCCCACCGCCGACGACTTCGTCGCCCTCACCGCGTTCGACGCCAGGGTGTTCGGGTCGGGCGAGTACAGCGAGGCCGACCGGGAGGCCGTGCGCGCCGTGCTCGACCTCGACCGCTACCGCATCGCAGTCGACGACGGCCAGATCGTCGGCGCCGCCGGATCGGACCTCTTCGAGATGACGCTGCCGGGCGGCGTGGCGATCACCATGGCGGGCGTCACGTGGGTTGGCGTCGCCGTGACCCATCGACGTCAGGGACTGCTGCGCCGGCTGATGGATGCCGTCCACGACGACATCACCGACCGCGGTGAGCCACTCGCGGCGTTGACGGCGAGCGAGGGCGCGATCTACGAGCGGTTCGGATACGGCATCGCCACGCGGCGACGCATCATCGAGGTCGACCGCCGCCGGGCCCAGGTCGCCGAGCAGTTCCGCCCACCGGCCGGGACGGCGCGGTTGCTCGACGACGGCGCGGCCGACGCGGTGCGCGAACACTGGGAGCGGTATCGCACCGGCCGCGCAGGTGAGGTGTCACGCACCCGGGAGTGGATCGCCAGCATGCACGTGGGGTGGGGCCCGACGGCGGTGACCGCCGTGCACGACGACGGGTTCGCGACGTGGAAGATCACTCAGGCTTGGAACGACGGGTTCCCAGCGCACGAGCTGCGCGTCGTCGACTTCGCTGCGATCACCCCGGAGGCACACGTCGCTCTGTGGCACACGATCCTCGGGGTCGACCTCGTCGGACCGATTCGCTCGTTCGTGATCCCGCCCGACGATCCCATCCCGTACCTGCTCGACGACCAGCGCGCCTACCGCACCACCGGGCTCAACGACGGTGTGTGGTGCAAGCCGATGGACGTCGCCGCGTGCTTCGCCGCCCGGCGGTATGCAACCGAGGACTCGCTCGTGGTCGAGGTCGACGGCGTTCGCCATCGCATCGACGGCGGTCCCGACGGCGCGGCGTGTTCG
Source organism: Acidimicrobiia bacterium (assembly GCA_013815505.1). Taxonomy (GTDB): domain Bacteria; phylum Actinomycetota; class Acidimicrobiia; order Acidimicrobiales; family Ilumatobacteraceae; genus JACDHN01. The sequence goes on along the minus strand of JACDGA010000106.1, from coordinate 5,455 downwards.
CGCACCCGCCGCCGGCCAGACGTCGTCACCGACCAGGCTGGCGCCGGGGTGCTCCTCCTCGGAGGCGTCACGGTGTCGGCGCTCGTCGCCGGCCGCCGCGCCACCGTGCGCGACGACCACGCCCGCACGCGCGCCGATGCCTTCATGACCATGGCGCCGGTCCCTCACTCCACCACCGGCTTCTGACCGCCCCACCCCGTTCTGGATGTGGTGGAACGCGCAATAGCGCGTGCTGCGACCTCCAGAACGGGTCAGGGTCAGGGCTGGAGGGCGGTGATCGCGTCGGCGGTGGCCAGCGCGTGGCGGGCCTGTTCGACGTGGAGGTTCTCGATCATTCGACCGTTGACCGTGACGACGCCGCGACCATCGGCGTGAGCGGACTCGAACGCCTCGATGACCTCGCGCGCGTTGTCCAGCTCCTGTGCTGTCGGGGCGAACGCCTCGTTGCACGGGTCGACCTGGCTCGGGTGGATCAGCGTCTTGCCGTCGAACCCCATCTCGCGACCCTGGGCGCACTCGGCGGTGAAGCCGTCCGGGTCCTTGACGTCGTTGTAGACACCGTCCAGGATCATCACGCCGGCTGACCGGGCGGCGAGCAGGCACATCGACAGCCCCGTCAGCAACGGCGCCCGCCCGGGGACGTGCCGGGCGCCGAGCTCCTTCGCGAGGTCGTTCGTGCCCATCACGAGCACGGCGAGGCGATCACTTGCGGAGGCGATCTCGTGGGCGTGGAGCATCGCCGTCGGCGTCTCGACCATGGCCCACGTCGTCATCGTCGCCGGCGCACCGTTCGCAACGAGCGCCGCCACCACGGCGTGGACATCGGCCGCTGCGTCGATCTTCGGCACCACCACGGCGTCGGCACCGGAGGCGGCGACGGCGGCGATGTCGTCGTCGTGCCATTGCGTCCCGATGCCGTTCACGCGGATCGTGACGATCCGGCGGCCGTAGCGACCCGACCCTGCGGCCTCGCACACCCGGCCCCTCGCTTCGACCTTGGCGTCGGGCGCGACGGCATCCTCGAGGTCGAGGATGAGCGCGTCGGCCGGGATCGTGGCCGCCTTCTCGAGTGCACGCTCGTTGGCGCCGGGCATGTAGAGCACCGATCGCAGCGGTGCGCCGGCGAGACCACTCACGCCGCTCACGCCGCTCATCGGGCTGCGTCCAGTCCGTAGCGCTCGGCGAGCTCGGGATCGCGAGCGGCGAGCTCCTCGGCCAGCGAGAGAATCACGTGGCACTGCTTCACCGAGGCGTCGTCCTCCATCTTCCCGTCGAGCATGAGCGCCCCCGTGCCGTCGCCCATCGCCTCGATCACCCGGCGGGCGTGGGCGACGTCGGCGGGGTCGGGCGAGAACACGCGCTTGGCGATGTCGATCTGCACAGGGTGCAGGCTCCATGCCCCGACGCAACCGAGCAGGTAGGCGTTGCGGAACTGGTCTTCGCAGGCCGTCGTGTCCTTGATGTCGCCGAACGGTCCGTAGAACGGCAGGATCCCTGCGGCGACGCAGGCGTCGACCATGCGGGCGATGGTGTAGTGCCACAGATCCTGCTGGTACGTCGGCCTCGGCGCGTCGGCGTCGTCGGCCGATGGGTCCTCGCGCACGAGGTAGCCGGGATGGCCACCGCCGACGCGCGTCGTCTTCATCCTGCGGTTGGCGGCGAGGTCGGCGGGTCCCAGCGACAGGCCTTGCATCCTTGGCGAGGCCTGGCAGATCTCCTCGACGTTGGCGACGCCGCTCGCCGTCTCGAGGATCGCATGGAGCATGATCGGGCGACTGATCCCCGCCTTCGCCTCCATCTGGGCGACGAGCCGGTCGACGTAGTGGATGTCCTCTGCGCCTTCCACCTTGGGGATCATGATCACGTCGAGCGCGTCGCCGATCTCGGTGACGGCAGCCACGAGGTCGTCGTGTGCCCACGGCGAGTCGAGCGAGTTGACGCGCGTCCACAGCTGCGAGTGGTCGCTCGACCACGCCCTGCCGACTTCGACCAGGCCGGCGCGTGCCGCTTCCTTATCGGCTGCGGGCACCCCATCCTCCAGGTTGGCGAGCAGCACGTCGACGTTCGATGCCATGTCCGGCACCTTGGCGACCATCTTCTCGTTGGACGCCGGGAAGAAGTGGATCATCCTCGACGGCCGCACACGGATCTCTCGCAGCGGCTCGGGGGCGCCGACGGCGAGCGGGCGGAAGAAGTCCTTCGGTGAACGCATCGGACCCAAATCTACGATGAGCGAGCGGAGCGAGCTCATCCCGGACGTGCGACCGCCAGGGAGCCGAACGGCGATGGGGCTCGGGGGCGCGCAGCCCCCGCGAGGAATGAGCGAGCGGAGCGAGCTCATCCCGGACGTGCGACCGCCAGGGAGCCGAACGGCGATGGGGCTCGGGGGCGCGCAGGCCCCCGGGAGGAACGAATCAGCCGCTGCGGCGGCGCAATGCGAGGTAGACGCTGCGGACGGCAATCGACTCACGCACGTCGCTGACGACGTCCTCGAAGAACTCCTCCCGGTACGTGCTGTCGGTGATCACGTAGACGGTGAAGTAAAAGCCCGACAGCGCAGCGAGAAACCCACTCACCCGCAACAACGACGAGGTGACGGCGAACTGCTCGCCGAACATCCGCCACGACACGAGCTCGCCGGCGCCGACATCGAGCTGCGTCCACGTCGACGCGACCTGTGGGCGGATGGCGATGACGCCGAAGAGCGCGAAGAACACGAAGATCGACAGGGCGACGATCGCCACCTGGACGCCCTGGCTGACGAACAGCACGAGCAGCACGTTCCAGCGCTGGCGGCGGGTCATGTCCGGTGTCGTGTCGACTCGACCGGCTCCGTCGGCGACGATCGATCCCGCCTCGTGCGCCAGCGGGCTCTGGGCGCACGCCGCCATCGTCGCTGCGTCGTCGAGCTCGGAGCCGAGCGCGTGCAGCTCCCGTGGCAACCGGAACGCCAGAAACAGGGTCGCCACGGCGGCGAAGAACGACAGCGCAGCGACGAACGGGAACCCGCGCAGCGAGGCGCTGACCTGCCACACCTCGGCGTTGATGAACAGGGCGACGGTGAACAGCAACAGCAATGGCAGGGCACGAGCGAACAGCTCGATCACGTGGCTGAGCTGGCGCCACGTCTGGGTGAGCGCCCAGCGCACGATCGACGCGACGCGATAGCCGACGACGAACGTGGCGACGACGACGAGCCCGAGGTTGAACGCCATCGTGCCGATGCCGGAGGCGAACTGCTGCCCGAAGATCATCGGCAGCAGGCCCGGCACGACGACGAAGAAGGCCAGTTCACCGAGTCCGATCGAGTCCGGCAGGTCGAGCGCCGCGCGACCCCTGATGCGATTGCCGGCTACCCAGGCGAGGAGCAGGATGGCGGCGCCCCCGAGCACCGCCAGCACGTTCTGCCACCAGTGCCATTCGAGCTTGATCGCCCCGACGGCCTCGACGACGAACGCGAGCACGAGCAGCGGCGCGACCCGCGTGAACACGTCTTCGGTCACCTCGAAGCCCTCGACGAAGTGCGGCAGCCCGCGGCGCTCGAACCAATGCTCCGTCTCTGCGATCACCGCCACAGGTCCATCCTGACCCAATTCCAAGCGGACGGGCAGGGATCTCGGGGGCGCGAGCAGACGGGAGATGAACAAGCGGGTAACGTGGGCGGAATGTTGAGTTATCTCGATCCCGGCACCGGCGGCATGATCGCCGCCGCGTTCGCGGGCGGCGCGGCCGGGTTCGGTGTGCTGTTCAGGATGTACGGACACCGAGTTCTCGGTCTTTTCTCGAAGAAGCACCGCGCACAGGCCGAAGCGGCACGTGCCGAGCTCGCGGTCGAGGACGACGAGGACGAGACGGCGCCAAAGCGCGCATCCACCGTCTGACTCGCGCCCGCACCGCACACACACCCTCCCGTGTCAACACCTGTTCCCGATTCCGGGTCGTTCCGCGACCCGATGTCGCGCGTCTACCGCGACGGCGACACCGTGCTGCGCGGGATGAACGCCGAGGCGTTCGCCGACTTCCAGCACCTCGCCGCCACCCGCTTCTTCTCCGCAGCGGTCGAACGCGGTGACATCGTCCGTACCGAGGTCGTCGACGGTGTCGAGCTGCCGGACGACTGGGCGGGCGTCCTGCGCCACGAGCGCATCGAGGTCGTCACCTACCCTTACGAGTGGCCGTTCGAGATGCTGCGCGACGCTGCGCTGCTGCAGCTGCGCCTCACCCGCGAGGCGATCGCCGAGAAGCTGATCACCAAGGACGCGTCGTCCTACAACGTGCAGTTCGCCGGCACACGGCCGGTGTTCATCGACATCGGCTCGTTCGAGCGGCTGCGCAAGGCCGAGCCGTGGCCCGGCTACCGCCAGTTCTGCGAGCTGTTCCTCAACCCGCTGCTCGTGCAGGCCATCCGCGACGTGCCGTTCCAGCCGCTGCTGCGCGGCAGCGTGCACGGCATCTCGCCGGTCGTCACGGCTGACATGCTGGGCGGCGCCGGACGGCTGACGAAGGGTGTGTTCACCCACGTCAAGCTGCATGCCCGTGCCGAGCTGCGCTACGCCGACGCCGACAAGGAGCGCGACGTCAAGGCCGAGCTGAAGCGCGCAGGGTTCGGGCCCGGGCTGATCGACGCCCAGCTGAAGAACCTCGAGAAGGCGATCGCCGGCCTGAAGTGGGACAAGCAGCGCTCGACGTGGTCGGACTACGGCGACCGCTCGCACTACACCGACCGCGATCTCGACGCCAAGGACGAGTTCGTCAGGGTGACGATCTCGGGTGCCGCGCAGACGCCTCGTCTCGTGCTCGACCTCGGTGCCAACGACGGCCGCTTCTCGCGCACGGCGCTCGCCGCCGGTGCGTCGTTGGTCGTGGCTGTCGACTCCGACGACCTCGTCGTCGACCGCCTCTACCGCGACCTGCGCGAGGAGGGCGAGCGGCGCATCCTTCCGCTCGTGCTCGACCTGTCCGATCCCTCCCCCGGACTCGGCTGGCGGTCGCGCGAACGGCTCTCGTTCGTGGATCGGGTGCGTGCCGACCTCGTGCTGTGCCTCGCCGTCGTCCATCACCTCGCGCTCACCAACACGGTGCCGCTCGACGAGATCGTGACGTTTCTCGCCGATCTCGGCGCGCCGATCGTCGTCGAGTTCCCGCACCGTGACGATCCGATGGCGTCACGCCTGCTGGCGCGCAAGCGCGAGGGCGTGTTCGACGCCTACGACCTCCCCAACTGGGACAAAGCGCTCGAACGCCAGTTCAAGGTGCACGACCGCATCACGCTGCCGAGCGGCACACGCACCCTGTACCGCTGCACACCGCGCTGAATTCCCGAGGCGACGGCTTCCGGCCAGTGTCAGGTGCGCTCGACCTCGTGCAGCGTGGCCGTCGAGCCGCTGCCGGTGACCTCGTACAGGTCGACCTCGTTGGCGCCCTCGAGGTACAGATCGGCGACGTAGCCGGTGAA
>JACDGA010000454.1 GCA_013815505.1 Acidimicrobiia bacterium | reverse complement strand
CCCTCGAACACCTCGTCCTGCTCGTCGCCCTCCTCCTCGTCGCGGAACTCCTTGAAGAACGAGCTGACGACGTCACATCCGGGCGCGCAGGCGTCGACCCACGCGCCGTAGTTCGTGAACGGCGCCGGTCCGTTGCGCCCGAGTGACCCGACGGCGATCACGCCCGGCAGCGCCGCCGGCCACGAGCGGCGACACGTCGAGTCGTTGCCAGCCGACGCCACGACGACCGTGCCCCGCTCCTGGAGGTCCTCGACGGCCTCGCTCAATGCCAGCGGCGGCTCGTCGTCCTCGGTGTAGCAACCGAGCGAAAGGCACACGAGTTCGGGCGGATCGTCGAGCAGACGTCCGATGCGGTAGGCGACATCGGCTTCGCTGCCCTCTCCCGTGGTCTCCAGCACGCGCCCGAGCGAGACCTCCGCCGACGGCGCCAACCGGGCGATCAGACCGGCGATGAACGTGCCGTGACCGGCGACAGGATCGAGCCAGAGGTCGCTGTTCTCGTCGGGCTGATCGCGGTTGTCGGTCGGTGTGTACGGGTCTGAGCCGGCGAGCGCCTGTTCCAGCTTGCTCGGACCCCACGGCTCCTCCGGGCGCGGCAGCACCCGCTCGTGGTCGCCGCAGAACGGGTCGGCAGCGAGGCCCGTGTCGAGCACGACGACGCGCACCGCTCCCCCTGGCTGGCGCGTGCCCGCTCGCAGCAGGTCGGGCTCGAAACTCGTCGTGCAGGCCATGCTGCGCTGCGGCGCTTCTCGCGTCTCGATGGTGGCGATGTCGTCGCAGCCACACCCACCGGCAGGTGGGCACCCGTGGCCGCCGCCGGGGTTCCCCCACACCGCCGGGTTCCCCCACACCGCCGGATTCCCCCAGACGGCGGGGTTGCCCCAGACCGCCGGGTTCCCCCACACGGCCGGGTTCCCCCAGACCGCCGGGTTGCCCCAGACGGCCGGGTTCCCCCACACGGCCGGGTTCCCCCAGACCGCCGGATTGCCGTGCATCGGCTGCTGGGTCGCGAACAGCACATGGTTCGGCCGGGCGCGATGCCCGAAGCCGCGCAGGCGCCGGCCGAGCGCGAGTGGATCGAGGCCACGCCCCGTGACGAGCACGGCGGTGCGAGAGATCGGCGTCTCGACGACGTCATCCTTGTTGAGCCTGCGCAGCTCGCCGAGCGCATCAGCCTCGACGATGATCTCCTCGTCACGGAACGCGAATCCACGCGATGGCGAACCGGCGCTGAACCGCACCTTCTCCTCCCAGCGGTTCGGAACCTTCCGCGCCGGACGGCGCGGTTCCCGACGAGGTCTGGCGTCACGACCGAACGGATCATCAACCATCGCGTGCCCTCCTGCGACCCAGTAGATTCGGGGTCCCCCGTCGACCCTTTGCCAGCATGACAGACGTCTCACCACCGCGTCACCCGACTTCTGCCGACGCCGAGACACGCGCCCGAGCGGCGTTCGACGCGATCCAGCGCGACCACGCAGAGTCCGAACGCGAGTTGCGATCGATCCTGCGCGATTCCGCCTCCCCCGACACGGCGCGGATGATCGCGTCGTGGGGTCTCGGACGCCTGCTGCACGACGCCGGTCAGATCGACGAGGCGATGCGGGTCTACCCGGCCGCCGCCGACCTCGCCCGTCAGCTCGGCGACGACGACTCGTTCGCCCAGATCCAGATGAGCTGGGCGCTGTGTCGCCAGGCGTCCGGCGACGTCGCAGGAGCGCTCGAGTTGCTCGACGATGCCGAAGCCCACGTCCATGGGGCGTCGCTCGGCCGGCTCGTCATGCAGCGCGGGCTCGTGCTCATGTACCTCGGCCGCTATGACGAGTCGGGCGCCGAGCTCGACCGGGCGCTGCCGTTGCTGCGCGAGGGCGACGACCGCCTTGCGATCGCCCGGCTGCTCAGCAATCGCGGCGTCGTGCGCTCGCAGACCGGCGACATCGACGGGGCACGTGCCGATCTGCTCGAATCGCAACGCCTCGCCGACGAGCTCGACCAGGGTCTCATCGCTGCCGGCGTCCTGCACAACCTCGGTTACCTCGCCGGGCGCACGAACGACGTGCCGGAGGCGCTGCGCCTGTTCGCCCTCGCAAGAGAGCGCTACGTCGCAAAGGGGTCACCAGGGCGCCTGATGGCTGCGCTCGACTCCGACGAGTGTGACGTCCACCTCCTCGCCGGGCTCGGGCGCGAATCGATGGAGATCGCTCGGCGCGTGCTCGCCGACGCCGTGGCCTCCGGCAACACGCTTCAGGTCGCCGAGTCCAGCCTCCTCGTCGCCAAGTCGGCGTTCCTCGTGGGTGACCACGAGGCGGCCGCAGCGAACGCCGCAGCTGCCGCGGCGTTGTTCGCCGCCGCCGACCGCGAGCCGTGGGAGGCACTCGCCACCTACGTCGAG
>JACDGA010000105.1 GCA_013815505.1 Acidimicrobiia bacterium | reverse complement strand
GTCAGGTGTCGGGCACCGGCTATCGCGGGGCGAACATCAGCGAGCCCGTGCAGGGCGGTGACGGCACCCTGTTCAACGAACCGATCCTCGTCGTCAACCAGAAGGCGAAGCTGATCGAGCTGACGAACCAGTACGGCGTGTTCAACCAGCACGGACAGCCGGTCGCCCAGGTCAACCAGGTCGGTCAGTCGAAGGCGAAGAAGGTGATGCGCCTCGTCTCGAGCCTCGACCAGTTCATGACGCACAAGTTGGAGATCAGCGATCCCAACGGCCAGGTGCTGATGCGCCTGACCCGCCCGGCGAAGGTGATCAAGTCGACCGTCATCGTCGAGTCGCCCCAGGGCGGCGAGATCGGGCGCATCGTGCAGGAGAAGATGATCGGCAAGATCAACTTCGGGCTCGAGGCGAACGGCCAGCGTGTCGGTGCGATCAAGGCGGAGAACTGGCGGGCGTGGAACTTCCGCATCGAGGACGCGGCCGGCAACGAGGTCGCTCGCATCACCAAGACGTTCGAGGGCGTGCTGCGCACGGCGTTCACCACGGCCGACAACTACGTGGTGCAGATCCACACGAAGCCGCCCGAGCCGCTGCACACACTCGTCATCGCCTCTGCCCTCTCCGTCGACACCGCCCTCAAGCAGGACCAGCGCGGCTTCGGGTGACCGCCAACTGGAGGCAGCACATTGCGTTATCCCGCGTTGTGCTGCCGCCAGAACGACTGGGCTGAGTGCTCGCGCCAGCTAGCGTGCCGGTATGGCAGGACAGCGGGTCCTCATCTCGGGCATGGGCGGCGAGCTCGGCTCGCGGGTCGCCAGCCTGTTGGAGGAGACCTCGTGGGTCGGTGAGCTCACCGGCATCGATGCCGACCCGCCCCGCCGCCGTCTCCGCAGGGCGACGTTCCAGCGGGTCCCCCCTGCTCAGCACGATCGCATCGTCGACACGATCCGCGAGTTCGATCCCCACGTCCTCGTGCACGTCGCGACGTGGGAACCCGACGCCAGGGCGGGCACCGGCACGGCGAAGGTGCTCACCGACGACGCCGCGATGTCCGTGCTCGGTGCTGCCGCCGAGTGTCGCGCCCTGCAGAGCATTGTCGTGCGCAGCGGCATCGAGATCTACGGCAGGGCGCGGGGATCGCTCACGCGCCCCGACGAGGACACCCCGGTCAACCCCACGTCGGAGTACGGTCGGATGCTCGCTCGCATCGAGGCAACGGCGTGCACGACGGGCGAGCGGGTCGGTGTCCCCGTCACCCGGCTGCGCTTCGCGCCGGTGCTCGGTCCGCACGTGCCGAGCCCCCTCGGACGGGTCCTGCGCCAGCCCGTCGTCCCGTTCAGCCTGCTCGCCGACCCACCGTTCACCGTCGTGCACGATCACGATGCCGCCATCGCCATCGCCGCAGCCGCTGCGCACCGCGTCGACGCACCCGTCAACATCGTCGCACCCGGTTCGATCAGCACGTTCCAGGCCATCCGGCGCGGCAACCGGATCCCGATCCCGCTCATCGGCCCGGAGTGGCCGCTGTTCAAGCGGATGAGCTGGCTCGCCGGCGTCCCCATTCCCGACCACGTCGAAGAGCTGTTCCACCGGGGACGCCTCGCCGACGACTCGCGGGCGAAAGCGCTGCTCGGCGTCGCGCCCGAGACCGAGACGGTTGCCGTCATCGACCTGCTGCATGCGTGGGAGAGCGTGATCCGGATCCCGGCGAGGAGGGCCGTCGCATGATGAGCGCGATCGTGCTGCCGTTCCGGCGCACCAGCAATGACGCCGCACCGGCCGACGTCGAAGACGACACCACTGCGGTTCCACGACCCGCCCGCACCGCAGCAGGCGTCCACGTCGACGGCTGGGGGCGAGACGACGCGTTCGTCGATCGCATCAGTGCCGTCGCCCGCCTGCGCTGGGACGTCGCCGTCGGTGGCGCCGAACGCCTCCCCGCACGGGCCGGCGCGCTCGTCGTCGTCAACGCTCGGCTCTTCTCCCTCGCTCCGGTGTTCAGTGCCCTCGCGCTGGGCGAGCACACCGGTCGTCCCGTCCGGTTCGTCGGCCGACCCGACACCGCGCCGGTCGGCGCCCTGATGCGACGGCTCGGTGGCCTGCTGGAACACCCCGACGAGGTCGCCAACGCGCTCGCAGCGAAGGAGATCGTCGTCATGGGCACGGGTCGCGAGCTGCATCCGCAACGTGTCGGGCGCGTCGATCACCGGCTCATCGCCGCCGCCGTGCAGGAGCGCGTCCGGGTCCACCCTGCCGCCGCGCTCAGCTCGCCGATGAGCCGCTCGGCGCGCGTCGAGGTCGGCACCGAGGTGAACACGGGACGCTCACGACGCGGCCCCCTCGCCGAGCTGGAGCTCGCCGACGCCGTCCGCCGCCGCATCCTCCAGCTGATGGAGGAGCTGAGCGGATGGCGCTCGGCACCGCTGCTCGACTGGCTCCCCCAGACGGGGATGGGTGGCGACTGATGCCGTTCATCACGACGAGCGACGGCGTGCGGATCCACTACCAGGTGACCGGCAAGAAGTCAGGCCCACCCGTGTTGCTCATCCAGGGCCTCGGCGCCGACCTCTACGGCTGGCAGCTGCAACGGATCGCACTCGCCCCGAGCCATCGCGTCATCGCCTTCGACAATCGCGGCGCCGGACGCAGCGACAAGCCGCGAGGCCCGTACTCGATCGATCGCATGGCGCTCGACGCCATCGAGGTGCTCGACGCCTGCGGGGTCGAGCAGGCCCACGTCGTCGGCGCCTCGATGGGTGGCGTCATCACTCAGGTGATCGGCGTCCTCCACGCCGAGCGGGTGCGCTCGCTGGCGCTCGTCTGCACGGCGTGCAAGAACCACGAGTGGCGCCGCGAGCTGCTCGGCGACTGGGCGAACTTCGCACTGACCGACGGGATGCGACGGATGACTCGCGAGGCGTCGAGATGGGTCGTCGGACCGAGATCGTTCCGTCGCCTCTCGCCCGCGCTCGGCTGGCTCGGGCCGCTCGGCTTCGGCGTGCCACCGCACGCGTTCGCCGCCCAGGTCGAGGCGATCCTCTCGGCGGACGACGCGCTCGCCGACGCGCTCGGCACCGTCACGGTGCCCGCCATCGTCATCGTCGGCAACCAGGACATCCTCACGCCGCGCGGCGACAGCGAGGAGCTCGCGGAACGGATGCCGACGGCAGAGCTCGTCGTCGTCTCGGGTGCGGCACACGGCCTGATGGTGGAGCACTTCTGGACGTTCAACCGCATCCTCGGCGGCTTCCTGTCGCGCGCCGAGCGGTCACATCGTGCCCGAGTCGCCGGCGTCGTCGACGCTGAGCCCGAGCACGACCTGCTCGCCGCCACCTGATCGCTCAGCAGGCGACGGCGGTGACCCGGTTCTCGCCGGGATCGACGATGGTCGTGCTGCGCGGACCGAACTCGCGCAGGAACTCCTGGAACGACTCCGTCTCGCGCCCGCAGCGGCGGTCGAGGACCGGGGCATATCGCAGCTTCCAGCCGTTGTCGAGCAGGGCGTACCCGTCCTCCAGATCGACGATGGGCGGCAGCTCGATCGTCAGCCCCGGACCGAGCGGCACGATGGTGAACCACACGACCGCGTCACCGAGCAGGTCGGCGACCACGCCGCACCCGCCGACCTGATCCATCGCGTCGCAGCGAACGGCGCCCGGCGTGCCCGGGGGGATGCGGATCGTCCGCTCGCCGTCGAGGATCAGGTCGAGGTAGCCGCGCGAGTACCCCTCCACCATCGTGAAGCCGTCGTCCTCGATGGCGTAGACGAAGCTGGCGAGATCGATGAGGCGGAGCTGGTCGCGGCGTGCCTGGGCGCGGCCGGGTGCTTCCTCCTCGCCGCCGTTCGCGTACACGACGATGCCGAGCGCGATGAGGGCGAGCGCCGCCAACGCCCCCCAGAATCGCCAACCGAAGAACTGCCGCATCGCCGATGACGCTAGTTCTCGGACCCCGCGCCGGCGGGGGCAGCCGCCGATGCGGTCGAGGCTGCCACCGCGGCCGAGTGGGCGGCGACGCCAATGGCATCGAGCACGTCGTCGTCGTGTCCGAGACCGACGAACATCGCCTCGTAGGCACCCGGTGCCATCATCACGCCGGCGTCGAGCATGGCGTGGAAGAAGCGCGCGTAGGCCACCGTGTCGGTGGTGCGGGCGTCGTCGAAGTCGTACACGGGCGCCATCCGGCCGCACACCGTGCCGACGAGCGTGCCTGCCACGGGGAACTGCGCCGGGAAGCCAGCAGCGGCGCAGGCGTCACGCAACAGCGCGGCCACTCGTCGGGCACGCGCCGACAGCTCCATCACGAGGTCGTCGTCGAGCAGGTCGAGCACTGCGAGACCCGCCGCCGTCGTCAGCGGGTTGCCCGACAGCGTCCCGGAGTGGAACACGGGTCCGAGCGGCGAGAGCGACTCCATGATGTCGGCGCGGCCGCCGAGCGCGCCGACCGGCAGCCCACCGCCGATGACCTTGCCGTACGTCGTGAGGTCGGCGTCGATGTCGAACTTCGCCTGCGCACCGCCGGCGTCGAGGCGGAACCCGGTGATCACCTCGTCGAACACGAGGAGCGCGCCGACTCGATCGCACTCGTCGCGCAAACCCTGCAGGAACCCAGCCATCGGCACGACGACGCCCATGTTGGCGGCGACGGGCTCGACGATCACCGCCGCGACCGAGTCGTCGAGCCGCGGAACCCGGTTGTACGGCACGACCATCGTCTGCGCCACGGCGCTCGCCGGCACGCCGGCGGTGCCGGGCAGCCCGAGCGTCGCCACACCACTGCCGCCGGCCGCCAGCAGCGCGTCCGTCGCGCCGTGGAAATTGCCGGCGAACGTGACGATTCGGTCACGGCCCGTGAACCCGCGAGCGAGGCGCACGGCCGCACTCGTCGCCTCGGTGCCCGAGTTCATCAGCCGCACCCGCTCGACGCCGCGCACCCGCTCGACGATGGCCTCGGCGAGCTTCATCTCCCGCGGGGTCGGGGCGCCGAACGACGTGCCGTCGGCCGCTGCCGCGCTGACCGCCGCGGTCACGGCCGGGTGGGCGTGTCCGAGGATGACGGCGCCGTAACTCTGCACGAGGTCGATGTAGCGCCGGCCCTCGACGTCCCACACGTACGGTCCCTCCGCACGAGCGATGACCCGCGGTGTGCCACCGACCGAGCGGTAGGCGCGGATCGACGAGTTGACGCCGCCGGGGATCACGAGCTGGCTGCGTTCGAACACCTCGTCGTTCGACGTGAATGTCGCGCCCGTGCAGACAGTGGGCACGCAACCGGCGGCGGCGCACTCGTCCCGGCAGAACGGGATCGCACGCGAACCCGTGTCGGGGATCACGCTCACTGGTGCACCATGCGTCCGTGAGGGCAGCCACCGGAGGCCGACATGATGGTGCACCTGTGAGCGCTGCGCGCGTTGCCGATGATTCGCTCGCTTCGCTCGCTCATCGCGCCTGCTCGGCGAACCAGCGAGCGAGGTACGTGAGCACGAGATCGGCGCCCGCCCGCTTGATCGACGTCAGCAGCTCGAGCGCGACGGCATCGTGGTCGATCCATCCGTTGGCGGCCGCCGCCTTCAACATCGCGTACTCACCGCTGACGTGGTATGCGGCAACCGGTACGTCGACGCGCGCTCGAACATCGGCGATGACATCGAGGTAGGCGACGGCCGGCTTGACCATCACGATGTCGGCGCCCTGGTCGACGTCCTCGTCGACCTCGACCAGCGCCTCGCGAGCATTGCGCGGATCCTGCTGATAACCGCGACGGTCTCCGCCGTCGGCGATCTGCACGTCGACTGCGTCACGGAACGGCCCGTAGAGGGCACTCGCGTACTTCGCCGCATAGGCGAGGATCGCGATGTCGGTGTGGCCCGCCGCGTCGAGCGCCGAACGGATGTGCCCGACCTGGCCGTCCATCATCCCGCTCGGCGCGACGATCGTCGCACCGCCGTTGGCTTGCGCGACGGCGGCCCGAGCGTAGACCTCGAGCGTCGCGTCATTGTCGACGCGACCCTGCTCGTCGAGCACGCCGCAGTGGCCGTGCGACATGTACTCGTCGACGCACAGGTCGGCGATGAGCACCATGTCGTCGCCGACCTCGTGGCGCAGGTCTGCAAGGGCGACCTGGACGATGCCGTCCTCGGCAAAGGCACCCGTCCCCACCTCGTCCTTGTGCGCCGGGACGCCGAAAAGCACGACGGCCCTGACGCCGAGCCCTGCCAGCTCGGCAACCTCTTTGCGCAGGCTCTCACGGGTGTGCTGGACGACACCGGGCAGCGACGCGATCGGTTGCGGCTCGTCGATGCCCTCGCGGACGAAGAGCGGAGCGATCAGATCGTCCGTGGTCACGTGCGTCTCGGCCACGAGCTGGCGCAGTGCCGGCGTGCGGCGCAATCTCCGGGGTCGCCGATCTGGGAACGTCATCGGGGCCAATCGTACGACCGAGCGCCTATGACCGAACGGTACGATGCCGCCATGACGGCTCGGGCGATGTCGCAGATGCACCAGCTGCTGCAGGAGATCCCGCCCAGAGCGGATCTCGACGTCTCGACCGCCCGGTGAGCGCGCCGTTCGACGTCGCCGTGCTGGGCGCCGGGCCCGCAGGACTCGCCGCCGCGCACGCCGCG
>JACDGA010000104.1 GCA_013815505.1 Acidimicrobiia bacterium | reverse complement strand
TCCATGGTTCCCGTCACCGTCGAGATCGACGGCGAGGAGCTCGACTTCGACGACGCTCGCACTGCCATCCGCGGTGTCGGCGTGCGCAGGCTGCTCGTCGACTCGGTGCTGCGATTCCGCTACGGCGACGGGTTCACGAACAGCCGTGCCCTCGCGCTGCAGGTCGCGCTGTCGGTCGTGCCGTTCATGCTTGCGCTGACCGGCCTTGCCGCCGGACTGGACGTCGGGCGGGCGGCGGTCGTGCTCTCGCGCACGGTGTCGGCGATGTCGGTGGGCGGCGACGACGCATCGGCGTCAGATGGGCAAACGGCCGAGGAAGCCGAGGAGGCCGGCGAGGTGGCGTTGGCGGTCGGGCTCGTGTTCGCGCTCGTTTCGATGACGACGGCCGTTGCCCAGATCGAGCGTGGGGTCAACCGCATCTACGGCATCGAGCGTGACCGCCGGGCCGCCGCCAAGTACGGCAGGGCGGCGGTGCTGTCGGCCATCCTCGCCGCGCCGATCGGCGTTGGGTTCATGCTGCTCGTCGGTGGTGGGCCGTTCGCCGACGCGATGGCCGAGGAGTACGGATGGACCGGCACGACGGTCACGGTGTGGCACGTCGTGCGCTGGCCCGCGGGCACGCTGCTGCTCACGTTCGCGATCGCCGTCCTGTTCGACCACGTCCCCCGCCGGCGCCAGCCATCGCTGTCGTGGCTCGCACTCGGATCCGGCATCGCAGTGGCGGTGACGATCACGGCGTCCGGATTGCTTGCGCTGTATGTCCGTGAGAGTGGCGCGTTCGACGACGTCTACGGATCGATCGCCGGGGTGATGGCGCTGCTGCTGTGGTCGTACCTGACGTCGATTGCGCTCTTTGTCGGGGCGGCTGTCGCGGCCCAGTTGGAAGCGGTCCGTGCCGGGGTCACCCGGCCGTTCGACGACGACCCCGGACCGGCACCCGGCAGCCCCGACGACGTCGAGTCGGCGATGCCGTCGTTCGGCTGAGATGAGGCCCGACTTGTAGCGTGGCCCCATGGCAGAGCGCTTCGAGAGTGTCCAGACCGTTCGCGACGGTCTGCGTGACGTCGGCTATCTGGCCGACGACGGGATCGCCGGTGTGGCGTTCCTCGCCGATCGGCTCGACAAGCCCGTGCTCGTGGAGGGCCCTGCCGGCACTGGCAAGACACAGCTGGCGAAGTCAATGGCAGAGATGTCGGGCGCCCGCCTGATCCGGCTGCAGTGCTACGAGGGACTCGACGAGTCGAAGGCGCTGTACGAGTGGAACTACAAGAAGCAGCTGCTGCGGATCCAGGCGGACCGCAGCGGAGATGCGTGGAGCGACGTTCAGGACGACATCTTCTCCGAGGAGTTCCTGCTCACCCGTCCGCTGCTCGAGGCGATCCGGTCGAGCGATCCGGTCGTGCTACTCATCGACGAGGTCGACAGGGTCGAGGTCGAGACCGAGGCGCTGCTGCTCGAGATCCTGTCCGACTACCAGGTCTCCGTGCCCGAGCTGGGCACCATCGAGGCGACCCAGATCCCGCTCGTGTTCCTCACGTCCAACAACACCCGCGAGTTGTCCGAGGCGTTGAAGCGGCGCTGCCTCTACCTGCACGTCGACTACCCGACGCTCGAACGCGAGCGCGAGATCGTGCTGACGAAGGTGCCCGGCATCTCCGAGAACCTCGCTGACCAGGTGTCGCGCATCGTGCGCAGCATCCGTCAACTCGACCTGAAGAAGTCACCCAGCGTCTCCGAGACGCTCGACTGGGCGCGCACGCTGATGCTGCTGAACTTCGATTCGATCGACGAGCAGACGGCGAAGGAGACGTTGCACATCCTGCTCAAGTACCAGTCGGACATCGTCAAGGCGGCCAAGGAGCTCTCGGTCGACGCCTGAGGCGCTCGGCCGACCGCCTGGGCATCACCACCGTCTACCTGTGGGGCCGCGCTGCCCATCGGCGCGGGCGTGCTCGGCGTGACCCAAGCGGGCGACGCGACCGTCCCGGCTGACCCGAAGAACCTGAACGGGATGATCAGAGGTGGCGGGACGTCTGACGGGCAAGCGCGGCGAGCACGGGCGAGCATGTCCCCCGACGTCGGCGCACCCGCGGGACCACGAACGAACCGACAATCAACGCTGTGCCGACGACGAACATCAGGCCGTTGGCGTGAGCGCCACCCGTCGTCCCCATACTCGCCATGCTCGAGCCCCCACCGGTGGTGAGCACGAACATGCTCAAGTACGCCAACGCGCTCCCGACGCCAGCCATGACGGTCACCAGCCAGCTACAGGCCAACGCACCCACAACCATCAACACCGCCGACACGACGAACAACGGCTCGGCCACCGGAACCAGGGCCTGCCCGATCACGCTCGACCCGGCCAAGCCGAGCCCGCCAAAGGCGCTGGCGGTCACCCCGGGAAGCATGGCCGCCATCGCGCCACAGCCCGACACGGCGCCAACGGCACCGAGTGCACGGAGAACACGCGCCCAGAACAGGCCCATCCATGCAGGCTATCCGGACGCGATCCCTCGATGACCGGCGCCCGGCGGTGCGTCAGGCGGCGAGCGCTGAGGGCCGGCGTTCATCTGCTTCCAGCGGGTTCCCTCGTCAACGATGCCTGCTTTCGCGAGCGAGGTAGGCGTCCCGCGAGGTGGCGGGGTTTGAGGTAGCCGCGTGGGTCCACCACTGGGTGGGGCCATCGGCGTGATTCTCGGTGAGAAGTAGCACCTACTCACTGAGGAGAACAGCACCGATGGCCCTGTCACAGTCTGCCGCGTCCGATCTGTTGGACGCCTTCCGCGCCGGTGACGGCGTGGACCTGATCCGCGACAAGCCGATGTGTTCGCCGTGGCGCATCGCTGCGGCCAGACAGGCCGTGCGCACCGGACAGGCCCGACAGCACGCCTTCTGCGGGCTCGCGCTCTCACCACGCGCCGGGAACCACACGGACGGATCGGTGCCACGGCACAGCGCCTCTCGGACCCATGGTGCCCGTGGATGCCGCAGCGCAGAGGCGACCTATCCGCGCAAGCCCTAACGCGTCGTGAACGACGCGATCGCGCTGATTGCCGGGTGACCGGCGGCGTCGGCGCTGATCACCTGGTACTGGTACGTCGTATGGCGAGCGAGTGCAGTGACCTCGGCCGTGTGGCTCGTGACCAGCGTCGCGTCACGAGACGTCGACCTCCACTCCGAAACCCCGCGAGGCCGATACCTCACCCGGCTCGTCGCCGGCTCGTCGGTCGCCCAGGTCACAGTCGCGGCCCAGCGCCTCGGCGCTGCCGTGACCTCGCTGATGGTCGGCGCCACGGTGTCCACGCCATCTCGAATCGTTGGAAGGCGGGCGTAGAGCGTCCCACCCGGACACTCCGTCGGGGCCCAGTCCCGATGTCCGGAGATGTTCGCCACCATCTTGGTGGCTCCACTGTCCGGGTTGACGTACTCGGACGTCCCGTGCGGGTCGATGCCGTGACGGGTGGTGAGTTCGCTGAGCAACCCCGTGAGCGCCCCCCTGGCCGCCGTCGTGGACTCGACCGACGTGAAGTTCCCGAGCAAGGCGATGCCCGTGTTGCCCGCATTGAACCCACCCACGTGTGCCGCCGTCACGACCTTTCCCCCGCCTGCGTCGTGACCCGGACGACTGTCCGTCCCGGAGTAGCGGCCTTCGTACACCCGACCCGATCCGTCGATCAGGTACTGGTAGCCGATGTCACCGAAGCCGCGGTCCACGGCCTGGTAGCGATAGATCGCCCGAACCGTTGCCGCCGGGTCGGCGGATCCGTTCGTGGTCGCCGTGTGGTGGACGGTGAGCTTCTGGGCCGGGCGGAACTCCGGGGTCCAGGTCATCAGCGACTCGTCGGCACCCCATTCGCAGCGAGTCACGACTGCGGTCGTGTCGGGACATACGCCAGCAGCTGCCGACGCCGCCTGCGGCTGACCGTCAGTGGTGTTGATCACCACAGCGCGGGCCGCGCGAGCACCCGGAGGCACTCGGACCTGGTACGCCTCGGCGTCCGAGCCGGACACGAGACCACTTGCCCAGTGATCGGCGACTTCGGCCCCATCGTCGTGCAACTCCACCCACGATCCCCATCGCCCATCGTGCCGGAAGCGCAGCTGTCCGCCTTCGACATCACCTTCGTACAGCACACCGAGGAAGTCGATCGGGAACTCGGACTCCACAGGCACGTTGCTCGTGACGGCGCGTTCGGACGCCAACGTCTCGGGCGGACCGGTGGCTCGGTCACGCGCCTCGCCCAACGTTGACGGCCATGCTGTCGCGATCATGAGAAGGAGGCCCGCCACTGCTCGCATCGCATCAACCTTCCTACGCCGGACCGACCCCGCGACGACGCTCCGACTCTACACATCGACTGCCCGCGGCACTTCTTGCGACCCTCTGGGTGCTTGACCGCACAGCGAGAACCCCGTGAAGTTCTCCTCGTCGTCACAGGCGGGCCAGACGTCCAATCGCGCGCTCAGCCTTCAGCCCCCTGTGCGCATGGCGCGCAGCTTCGCACGGACGTGCGGAGCGTCTCCGCAGGCGGTCGTCGATCGATGTGCTTCTCCGGGATCGCCACCCGGTCGCTCGCCAGCCGGATCGCGACAGGTGCATCGATCACGAATCTCACCGCGTGCTCCTGCGGAACATGAGTCCTGCGAAGTCGCCCGACGTGCGCCAGTCGTCGAGGTACTGGAAGAAGGCAGCCGCACCCTGCGGGTAGCCGACGAACAACCGTGCCGCCGGCCCACGGTCTTGGCCCTCGTTGTTGTAGTAGCCGGGGGTGCAGTCCGGGGATCCGATCAGCGTCCCCGGGCCGGACAGCAGTAACTCGACCCACTCGTCCTCTGCCTCGTTGGTCACCTCCACCTGGTCGTACCCGCCGTCGACGGCATGGTGGACGATGGTGGCGATCGTCCTGCCCGACTCGGTCAGGTTGTGCGGCACGTTGGAGATGAGGTTCGCGCCCTGGGTCGGCTGGACGATGAACACGTTGGGGAACCCGTGCACGTGGATGCCGTGCAACGTCCGCATCCCATCGGCCCAGTGCTCCGAGAGCCGCCTCCCGTTGCGACCGGCGGCGTCGTAGCCCGCGCGCCGCGTGTAGTCCGTGCCGACCTCGAAGCCAGACGCGTAGATGATGCAGTCGAGCTCGTACTCGCTGCCGGCCACGATGACGCCCGTCGAAGTGATTCGCTCGACACCCTTGCCATCGGTGTCGACGAGCCGGGTGCCAGGCTCGTTGTAGGCGTGGAGGTACTCGTCGTGGAAGCAGGGCCGCTTGCACAGTTGGCGGTACCACGCCTTAAGTCGCTGCGCCGTGTCGCCGTCGTCGACGACGGCATCGACGCGCGCCCTGATCTCCTGCATCTTCTCGAAGTCGGAGTCCTCGAAGGCGTCCATCATCCGCTCCGGCGTCATCTCCTCGGGTGCGAGCGCCATGATCCGCGAGCGGATCCGCCGGGCGATGTCGGTCCACCCGTCCTGGACGAGGTCCTCCTCGGCGAATCCGCCGCCCTGGTTCGCCGTGAAGTTGTCGAGCCAGCGCTGCTGCCAGCCAGGCGTGGCGATCTCGGCGAACCACTCGGCGTCGGTCGGGGCATTGGCGCGCACGTCCACCGACGAGGGTGTCCGCTGGAAGACGTAGAGCTCGCCACATGCTCGTGCGAGGTGCGGGACGCACTGCACAGCCGTGGCGCCGGTGCCGATGATGCCGACGCGGCGGTCGGCGAGGCGGTCCATCGGAGCGCCTGACGGATCACCGCCCGTGTACTCGTAGTCCCACCGGCTCGTGTGGAACGAGTGGCCGCGGAACGACTCGAACCCCGGGATGCCCGGCAGCTTCGGCACGTGCAACGGACCGGTGCCCATTGCGACGAACTGGGCGGTGAACTTGTCACCACGGTTCGTCGAGACGATCCAGCGCGAGCCGGCGTCGTCCCATTCGAGGTCGGTGACCTCCGTGTGGAACAGCGCCCGGTCGTAGAGGTCGTAGTGCTTCCCGATCCTGCGGCAGTGCTCCAGGATCTCCGGGCCGTGCGCGTACTTCTCGGACGGCATGTGGCCGGTCTCCTCGAGGAGCGGCATGTAGACGAACGATGCCGTGTCGCACTGCGCGCCGGGGTAGCGGTTCCAGTACCACGTCCCGCCGAAGTCCCCGGCCTTGTCGACGATGCGGACGTCGTCGATGCCCCCCTCCGTCAACCGGGCACCGGTGACGAGTCCGGCGAACCCACCACCGATGAACGCCACCGTCACGTGATCCGTAACCGGTGGGCGTTCGGTCCTCGGCGTGTAGGGATCGTCGAGGTAGTGGGCGAGCTGTCCGGCGAGGCGGATGTACTGGTCGTTGCCATCGGGCCGCAGGCGTTTCGCGCGCTCGCGGCGGTACTTCTCCTTGAGCGCACGCTTGTCGATGGCGGCGATGTTCGTCGTCGGGGCCACTTCGCGGCAACTCGGGGCGCTGTACGTTCCATCGTGTGGAACCCTCAGCACATCGCGCCGCGCTCGTCGAGGAGGGCACGAGGATCGCAAGCCTCCCGGCGGACTCGCTCGCCGCCGACGTGCCGACATGTCCCGGTTGGGACGTCGAGGCGCTGCTCGGCCACCTCGGCGGGATCCACCGCTGGGC
>JACDGA010000103.1 GCA_013815505.1 Acidimicrobiia bacterium | reverse complement strand
GGGAGACGGCGATGCCCGAGCCGATGGCGCCGACGAGGGCGCCGATGCCCATCAAGATCCCGCACGTCGTCACCACGTCGCCACCACCGACGACCATCGCCTGGAAGCTCGACGAGATCGGGAACTCGGCGACGCCGTTCGTCCATCTGCCGTTGATGAACCACAGCGCGCCACAGGCGACGAGACCGCCCAACATGCCCTGGACCAACCCTTCCAGCATGAACGGGAGACGGATGAACCAGTCGGTGGCGCCGACGGCCTTCATCACCTCGATCTCTCTTCGTCTCGCGTACATCGCGGTTCGGATCGTGTTCCAGATGAGCAGCACGGCGGCGAACAGCAAGAACAGCGACAAGAAGAACGTGTACTGGCCGACGAAGTCCTTCAATCTGTCGATGAGGTCGATCTCGTCCTCTGCGAGGTTCACCGAGATCACGCTCGGGACACCGACGAGCGCCGCGGCGAGCGATTGCAGCTCGGCGAGATCGGTTCCCTCGGTCGGCACGACGCGGTAGAACGTCGGGTTCGTGTTCTCGTCGAGGCGGTCACGGATCTCGGGGCTGCCGGCCAGCACCCGGTCCTTCACGTCGAGCGAGCAGTCGACGTCGCAGTACGCCCACGAGTCGATCGTGATCCCCTGCTGGCGCTCCATCTCGCCCTCGAGTACCTCGCGCTGCGGCTCGGACGCCTGGGCGCGGACGTAGACGACCATCTCGACGTCGTCCTCCCACAGGGCGAGGAGGTTGTCGAACCCCTGCTGCATGAGCAGCGTGAGGCCGAAGATCAGCAGCGCCACGGCCGAGGTGATGATGGCGGCGACCGTGAGCGTGACGTTGCGCTTGAAGCTCGCCCACGTCTCGCGCAGCGTGTAGGTGATGCGCGACCACATCAGTCGTACACACCGCGAGCCTGGTCGCGGACGATGACGCCACGATCGAGCTGGATCACGCGCTTGCGCATCGCGTTGACGATGCGCTGGTCGTGCGTCGCCATCAACACCGTCGTGCCCGTCTCGTTGATGCGGTCGAGGAGACGCATGATGCCCTCGCCCGTGCCCGGATCGAGGTTGCCCGTCGGCTCGTCGGCGAGCATGATCAGCGGCCGGTTGACGAACGCCCTGGCGATCGACACTCGCTGCTGCTCGCCACCCGACAGCTGATTGGGAAAGCGCTCGTGCTTGTCCTGCAAGCCGACGATCTCGAGGACGGCAGGCACCTGCTGACGGATGACGTGCTTCGGCTTGCCGATCACCTGCTGCGCGAACGCCACATTCTCGAACACCGTCTTGTTGGGCAGCAGCTTGTAGTCCTGGAAGATGTTGCCGATGTTGCGGCGCAGGTGCGGCACCCGGCCCGACGGCATGTCGGCGATGTTGCGCCCTGCGACCCACACCGACCCGTGCGAAGGGCGCTCCTCACGGTTGAGCAACCGCAGCAGCGTGCTCTTGCCCGAACCGGACGGCCCGACGAGGAACACGAACTCGCCCTTCGGCACGTCGAAGCTGGCTTCACGCACGGCGACGACGTCGGTGCCGTAGGTCATGGTGACGTTCTCGAGGCGAATCATTGTTGCAGTTCCATGACGGACGGGCGCTCACGCTACCGGCGTTCGTCCAACGTCAGGACTCGGCGGCGCCGGTTCGGCGCCAGCGCAGGTAGCCCTCCATGAAGGCATCGAGGTCGCCGTCGAGGACGCCGGCGACGTTGCCCGTCTCGACGTCGGTGCGCAGATCCTTGACCATCTGGTACGGCTGCAGCACGTAGCTGCGGATCTGACTGCCCCAACCGACCTGCGCCTGCTTGCCGGCGATGGCGTCGAGCTCGACCTCGCGCTCCTCCTCGACCTTGGAGGCGACCATCGCCCGCAGTCGAGTCAACGCCTTCTCACGGTTCTGCAGCTGGCTACGTTCCTCCTGCGCGCTGGCGACGAGACCGGTCGGCTCGTGGATCAGCCGCACCGCCGACGACGTCTTGTTGACGTGCTGGCCGCCGGCGCCTGATGCGCGGAAGACCTCCATGCGGATGTCGGAGTCGACGAGCTCGATGTCGGGGTCGTCCATCACGGGCCACACCTGCACCGTTGCGAAGCTCGTCTGGCGGCGGCCCTGGTTGTCGAACGGCGAGATGCGCACCAGGCGGTGCGTGCCGCGCTCGGCCGTCATCAAGCCGTAGGCGTAGCGGCCGGCGATGGTGACCTCGGCCGAGAGGATGCCGGCCTCCGCACCCTCGGACACGCCGTTGAGCGAGATCGCGAACCCACGGCGCTCGGCCCAGCGCTCGTACATGCGCAGCAGCATCTCGCTCCAGTCCTGGGCGTCGACGCCGCCGTCCTTTGCGTTTATCTGCACGATGCAGTCCCCCGCGTCGTGCTCGCCGGTGAACAGGCTCTGCAGCTCGATGCGGCCGAGGCGAGCGCTCAGGTCGGCCAGGCCGGCCTCGATCTCACCCTCCTGTGACTCGTCGCCCTCCTCCCGGGCCATCTCGTGCAGCACCTCGAGATCGTCGATCGTGCTGGCGAGCCCCTCGTAGGCGTCGACGTCGTCGCGGACGTGCGCGTACTCGGTGTTCAGACGCTGCGCATTGGAGGCGTCGTCCCACAGATCGGGCTTCGACACCAGTGCCTCGAGCTCGCCGAGACGGTTGCGCAGCGTGTCGATGTCGAGATAGGTCTCGGCCTCGTCGACCCGGCGCCGAACCTCTTTCAGCTCGTCGCCGAAGTCACGCATCGCCGATGCTCGTCGCCGCCCTCACGTCGCACCGTGGCAGAGCTTGTACTTCTTGCCCGAACCGCACGGGCAGGGGGCATTGCGTGGCGTGCGCGACCAGTCGTCCTTGACGACGGTCTCGGTCTTCGGCCGGGCCGGGGCGTCGGCCGCCTCGGCATCCATTGCCTGGTCCTCGGTGATCTCACCGTCGGCGGCAGCGGAGCGGGCTGCGCGGCTGAAGCCGCTCGACGAGTCGTCGTCGGAGGAGGACTCGCGCAGGTTGCTCACGCTCGGGGCCGGCGCCGGGCCGGCGTCGTCGGTCACCTGCTCGTCCTCGTTGCGCACCACCTGGACGTGCATCACGTACTTGACGAAGTCCTGGGCGATGCCCTTCATCATCGCCCCGAACATCTCGAAGCCTTCACGCTGCCACTCGGTGAGCGGGTCCTTCTGACCCACCGCCCGCAGGTTGATGCCTTCCTTGAGATAATCCATCTCCTCGAGGTGCTCGCGCCAGCGCTGGTCGATGATGCGCAACATCACCTGACGTTCGACCTCTCTCATGACCTGGTCGCCCAGCTCGGTCTCGCGGCGCTCGTACTCAGCCGTCGCGTCGGCCATCACGAGGTCGTACATCTCGTCGGTGTTGCTGCTGTCGCCGAGCCGCTCCTCGGTGACGGTGGTCGGCCAGAACGTGCGCAGCTCGGCAGCCAGGCCGTCGAGGTCCCACTCGTCGTCGGCGACGCTGGCGCAGTGCGCCTCGATGAGCGAGTCGACGGCATCGGCGAGGTACTCGAGCGCAGCGGACTTGAGGTCTTCGCCGTTGAGGATCTGGTCGCGCCTGGCGTAGATCACCTTGCGCTGCTCGTTCATCACCTCGTCGTACTTCAGGACGTTCTTGCGGATCTCGGCGTTGCGCGTCTCGACCGTGGTCTGCGCCCGCTCGATGGCCTTCGTGACCATCTTCGCCTCGATCGCCTCGTCGTCGGGGAGCGTGCGGTTCATCACGTAGCTCAGCGCGCCCGTGGCGAACAGTCGCATCAGCTCGTCGTCGAGGCTGAGGTAGAAGCGGCTTTCGCCGGGGTCGCCCTGACGGCCCGAGCGGCCGCGCAGCTGGTTGTCGATGCGGCGGCTCTCGTGGCGTTCGGAGCCGATGACGTACACGCCGCCGAGCTCGCGCACCCGGTCGCCCTCGGCGCCGCACGTGTCGCGGTACTCGCTGACGAGCTCGTCGTAGCGGGCGAGCGCCTTCAGCCTCGTCTCGCGGAACTCCTCCGGCATCTCCTCGAGCGGTGCCGGCAGGGTGAACTCCTCGGAGAGGGCGTCGGCGGGGTAGCCCTCTTTCAGCACGTCGTCACGGGCAAGACCCTCGGGGTTGCCGCCGAGCAGGATGTCGACGCCGCGGCCCGCCATGTTGGTGGCCACGGTGATGGAATGCATCCTGCCGGCCTGGGCGACGATGAGCGCCTCCCGGGTGTGCTGCTTGGCGTTGAGCACCTCGTGGTCGATGCCGCGCTGGCGCAGCAGGCGGGCGAGATGCTCGCTCTTCTCGACGCTGACGGTGCCGACGAGCACCGGCTGGCCAGACTCGAAGCGGTCCTCGATGTCGCGGACGATGGCCTCGAACTTGGCGTCCTCGTTCTTGTAGATGAGGTCGGCCTGGTCGACGCGGACGAGCGGCATGTTGGTAGGGATCGGGACGACGTCGAGGCCGTACGTGTTCATCAGCTCGGCGGCCTCGGTGGAGGCCGTGCCGGTCATGCCGGCGAGCTTGTCGTAGAGGCGGAAGTAGTTCTGGAGCGTGATCGTGGCGAGGGTCTGGTTCTCCTCTTTGATCTTCACCCCTTCTTTCGCCTCGACGGCCTGGTGCAGGCCCTCGGACCAGCGCCGGCCCTCGAGGATGCGACCGGTGAACTCGTCGACGATCTTCACCTCGCCGTTCTGGATGATGTAGTCCTTGTCGCGGCGGTACAGCTCTTTGGCCTTCAGTGCGACCTGCAGCTGGTGAACGAAGTTGCGCTGCACCTCGTCGTAGAGGTTGTCGAGGCCGAGCTCCTGCTCGACGCGCTCGATGCCGGCCTCGAGCGGCACGACGACGCGCTTGTCCTCTTCCACCTCGTAGTCCTCGTCGCGGCGCAGCGAGCGGACGATGGATGCGAAGCGGTAGTAGAGCTTGGCGGCGTCGGCCACGCGGCCCGAGATGATGAGCGGGGTGCGCGCCTCGTCGATGAGGATCGAGTCGACCTCGTCGACGATGCAGAAGTTGTGACCGCGCTGCGTCTTGTCGACGAGCTTGCCGGCCATGTTGTCGCGCAGGTAGTCGAAGCCCAGCTCGTTGTTGGTGCCGTACGTGATGTCGCAGGCGTACTCGGCACGCTTCTCCTCCGGTGAGTGCTTGAAACCGGGGATGACGAGACCGACCTCGAGCCCGAGCCCGCGGTGGATCCGGCCCATCCATTCAGCGTCGCGGCGGGCGAGGTAGTCGTTGACCGTGACGAGGTGCACGCCCTTGCCGCCGAGACCGTTGAGATAGGCGGGAAGTGTGCTGACGAGCGTCTTGCCCTCGCCGGTCTTCATCTCGGCGACCCACCCGAAATGCAGCGCCGCGCCGCCCATCAGCTGGACGTCGAAGTGGCGCTGGCCGATGGTGCGCATCGACGCTTCGCGGGTGACGGCGAACGCCTCGATGAGGAGATCGTCGAGCGTCTCGCCACGATCGATCCGCTGACGGAACTCGCCGGACTTGGCGCGGAGCTGATCGTCGGAGAGCTGCTGCGTTTCACGCTCGAGGGCGTTGACGTCGGGGACGATGCCCTGGAGTGCCTTGAGACGCTTGCCTTCACCTGCGCGCAGGATGCGATCGAGGATGCCCATGAGGCGGTCAAGCCTACCGGCCCTTCGAATCGCGTCCCTGTCGCTCGGCGTCGCTCAGGAAGTGCGCGCGAACGGGATCTCGCGCAGCGGATCTCCGCCGTCGATGAACAGTCGTCCGCCGGGAACCAGCATGCGGGCGATCCGCGCGAGTGCGACCCGACCAGCGTCGGGATGACGTCCGTCGAGCACCCCAACGCGCACACCGAAGGGCGAGATCGAACGGTGCCTCGCCGTCAGCGAGCTCGATGTCGTCGGTGCTGCACTGGCGAACGCTCATCCGGCCGGACTCGATCTCGCCGGCCGAGCCGGCAACCGCCTGCGCGTTGGTCACGCTGGCCGCGGCGACGGTCCGTCAACGTCCATCGCGGCCGGGTAGGTGCCCGACCACGACTCGTCGTGCGTCCAGTCGGGCTGCTTCGTGCCGGCGTCGGGGAGGAGCTGGGCACGATCGTCCACGATGTCGGCGACCTCGCCGACAACGATCGGTTCGACGGGCGGGGCGTCGGGGTCGGGGTCCGGGTCGGGACGAGTCTCGAACGCCGCAGGGTTGGCATCGACGAGGCTGCCGACGAGTACCTGGGTCTGACGGGCGAGGTTGCAGCGTGCACCGTCGGCCACGGTGGCGAGACGGGCACGGATCTCATCGAGGGCGCCGTCGTCGGCGTCGTCGGCGCAGAGGGCGGCGAGGCGGTCGCTGATCGCGAGTCCGTCCTCCTTGCACGGCGTGCACTGGCCGCACGACTCCACGGCGAGGAACCGGGCGTAGCCGGCGGCAACGGCCACGAGGTCGTCTCCCTCGTCGAGCACGGTGAGGCTCGCCGACCCGAGGCCGACACCGGCCGCCTGCATGTCCTCATACGTGAGCGGCGTCGACAGCGCAGTCGCCGGGAGCAACGCGTTCGAGGCCCCGTTGAGCACACCGATGAGCCCGGCGCTGCGCATCGCGCCGCCGCCGATCAGTTCGATCGCGTCGGCCACGGTGGTTCCCATCGGCACCTCTGCGACCCCGTGACGGTGCACCGACCCGGTCACCGTGCACACGATGCTGCCCGGCGACTCGTTCGTGCCGATCTCCCGGAACC
>JACDGA010000453.1 GCA_013815505.1 Acidimicrobiia bacterium | reverse complement strand
TCGCAGTGGCCGCGTACGCTCGACCGTCTATGACGTCACCTGTACGAGTCGCCGTGACTGGCGCTGCTGGTCAGATCGGATACAGCCTCCTCTTCCGCATCGCCTCTGGTTCGATGCTCGGACCGGACACGCCGGTCGCGCTGCAACTGCTCGAGATCACCCCGGCGCTCGGCGCGCTCGAGGGCGTGCGGATGGAGCTCGACGACGGTGCCTTCCCGCTTCTGTCAGAAGTGGTCTGCACCGACGACGCCGACACGGCGTTCGGTGACGCCGACGTCGCCCTGCTCGTCGGTGCGATGCCGCGCAAGGCAGGGATGGAGCGCTCGGACCTGTTGTCGGCCAACGGCGGGATCTTCAAGCCCCAGGGCGAGGCGATCGGTCGCAGCGCGTCGCGCGACGTCAAGGTGCTCGTCGTCGGCAACCCGGCCAACACGAACGCGCTCATCGCGATGACCCACGCAACGGGCGGTGGCCTCGACCCTACGCAGTTCACGGCGATGACCCGGCTCGACCACAACCGCGCGGTCAGCCAGATCGCGACGAAGCTCGGGGTGCCCGTCACCGACGTGCGGCGGATGACGATCTGGGGCAACCACTCGACGACGCAGTACCCCGACCTGTTCCATTGCGAGGTCGGCGGGCGCAGCGCCTACGAGCAGGTCGACCACGAGTGGGTCGACGGCGAGTTCATCCCCACCGTCGCCAAGCGCGGCGCGGCGATCATCGAGGCCCGCGGCGCCTCGTCGGCGGCGTCGGCAGCGTCCGCCGCCGTCGACCACGTCCGCGACTGGACGCTCGGCTCCGCCGACGGTGACTGGGTGTCGATGGCGGTCTCGAGCGACGGCAGCTACGGCGTCCCCGAGGGCATCATCTCTGGTTTCCCGTGCACGTGCTCTGGAGGGTCGTGGCAGATCGTGCAGGACCTCGACATCGACGAGTACAGCCGGGCCAAGATCGACGCCTCCGCCGACGAGCTCGTCTCCGAACGCGACGCCGTTCGCGAGCTCGATCTCCTGTAGCCGGTCAGCTGACGGCGACGCGGCATGCGAGTCGCATCATGTCGTCGACGCCGCGCTTCAGTTCGTCGTCGGATATGCGCTGCGTGTCGCCGGACTCGAACAGGAGGTCGCTGCAGGTCATGATCGCTACGGCTTCGACCTCCTTGACGGCGGCGATCGTGTACATCATCGCCGCCTCCATCTCGACCCCGAGGTGGCCGAGCCGCTTCCAGCGGCCGAACGTCGTCGCGTCGGGGTCGTAGAACAGCCCGCTCGTCACGATCGGCCCGACGTGCACGTTCGCCCCGCCCTCGCGCGCGAGCGTCGCCGCCGTCTCGCACAGCGTGAACGTCGCCGCAGGGGCGTAGCCCTCCATGCCTGCGTAACGGATGGGGTTGCGGTCGTCGGCCGACGCAGTCGCGCCCACCACGACGTCGGCGAGCGCGACGCGCTCCTGCAGCCCGCCGCAGGTGCCGACGCGCACGAGTCGCTGGGCGCCGAGCATGATCAGCTCCTCGAACACGATGCCCGCCGACGGGCAGCCCATCCCCGTCGACTGCACGCTGATCGGCGCCCCCTCGAACGTGCCGGTGAAGCCGAGCATCCCTCGCTCACCGTTGACCTGGCGGGCGCCGCCGTCGAAGAACGTCTCGGCGATGTACTTCGCCCGCAGCGGATCGCCGGGGCAGAGGATGTTGGGGGCGTAGTCACCGTCGTCGGCGCGCAGGTGGACAGGCATTGACGAGACGTTACGAGCCCGCTACTTGAGAAAGCGGCTCGTCGTGTTGTCGGCGAGGATCTTGCCGCCGGTCTGGCACGTCGGGCAGTAGTTCACGGTGTACGACGAGTACTCCACAGCGCGCACGGTGTCGCCGCACACCGGGCAGGGCTCACCCGTGCGATTGTGTACGCGCGACGGCCGCTGCTTCGACGAGCTCATGTCGCCGCGACCACGTTCGAACTCGAGGCTCTCGTCGATCGACGCCCGCATCGCCGCCACCACGATGGCGTCGCCCTCGGGACCGAGCTTCTTCGTCGACGCGAACGGCGAGAGCTTCGCCCGGTGGCAGATCTCGTTGGCCAGCCGGCGGCCGACGCCGGCGATCATCGACTGGTCGCGCAGGAAGCCGTGCAGCCGCGTCGAACGCAGCGCGAACCGCGCTGCCAGCTCGTCCGGTTCGATCGAACCCGCCTCCGGTCCGAGGTGATCGAGCGGCGGGGACGTCATCACCTCCGACGACGGCACGCACCAGACGCCGGCACGTCGCTCGGTGCCCGCCTCGGTCAGCAGCAGCGCCGGCACCTCACCGTCGAACAGGAATCGCGCCTGACCGTTGCGCGGCTTGCGCGACATCTTCGTGTCCGGCAGCAGGCGCCCGCCCTGCATCAGGTGCACGACGAACGTGACCGGCT
>JACDGA010000452.1 GCA_013815505.1 Acidimicrobiia bacterium | reverse complement strand
GGTCGACCTCACCCACCACCGTCTGGGCGGGATTCCTCCCACCACACGGTCTGGGCGGGATCTCTTCCAAGTGCTGACACGGATCCCGCCCAGACCGCCAGCGGCGGCACCGAAGCCGGGCCGCCGACCTGAAGTAGCGTCCCTGCGTGACTTCGATGCAGGACCGGATCGACGACCTCCGCCGGCGTCGGGACGAGGCGCGGCACGCCGGCTCGGATCGAGCGGTCGAGCGCCAGCACGCCAAGGGCAAGCTGCTCGCCAGGGAGCGGATCGAGTACCTGGTCGATCCCGAGTCGTTCCACGAGCTCGACATGCTCGCCCGTCATCGCGCGCACGCCGCGGGGTTGGAGGAGCGGCCCTACACCGACGGCGTCGTCACCGGGTGGGGCACGGTCAACGGCCGCAAGGTGTTCGTGTTCTCGCAGGACTTCACCGTGTTCGGCGGCGCGCTGGGCGAGGTGTTCGCCGAGAAGATCCACAAGCTGATGGACATGGCGCTCAAGGTCGGCGCCCCGGTCGTCGGCCTCAACGACGGCGCCGGCGCCCGCATCCAGGAGGGCGTCGTCTCGCTCGCCAGCTACGGCGGGATCTTCTACCGCAACGTGATCTCGTCGGGCGTCATCCCGCAGATCTCGGTGATCCTCGGACCGTGCGCCGGCGGCGCCGTCTACAGCCCTGCGATGACCGACTTCATCTTCATGGTGCGCGAGACGTCGCACATGTTCATCACCGGACCCGACGTCGTGAAGACCGTGACTGGTGAGGACGTGACGCTCGAGGAGCTGGGGGGCGCAATGAGCCACGCCTCGAAGAGCGGCGTCGCCACGTTCGTCGCCGAAGACGAGAAGGCATGCCTCGACGACGTGCGCTTCCTGCTCGGCTACCTGCCGCAGAACAACATGGAACCGCCGCCGTTCGAAGACGTCGGCGACGATCCCGACCGCGAGTGCACCGCGCTGCGAGACCTGCTGCCGGCGAGTCCCAACATGCCGTACGACATGCACGCCGTGATCGGAGAGGTCGCCGACAACGGCGAGTTCTTCGAGTACTTCCCGCACTGGGCTCGCAGCATGCTCTGCGGGTTCGCCCGCATCGACGGGCATCCGGTGGGCATCGTCGGCAACCAGCCGCTCGTGCTCGCCGGCGTGCTCGACATCGAGTCGTCGGAGAAGGCGGCACGATTCGTGCGCACGTGCGACGCCTTCAACATCCCGCTCGTCACGTTCGTCGACGTGCCCGGCTTCCTGCCCGGCGTCGACCAAGAGTACGGCGGCATCATCCGCCATGGCGCCAAGCTGCTCTACGCCTACTGCGAGTCCACCGTGCCACGCATCCAGGTCATCACCCGCAAGGCGTACGGCGGCGCCTACGTCGTGATGAACTCGAAGTCGATTGGTGCCGACCTCGCCTTCGCATGGCCGTCGGCCGAGCTGGCCGTGATGGGACCGCAGGGCGCCGTCGAGATCGTCTACCGGCGCGAGCTGCAGCAGGCGGCCGATCCGGCGAAGCGTCGTGCCGAGCTGGTCGAGGAGTACACCGAGCGCTACGCCAACCCGTACGCCGCCGCCGAGCGCGGATACATCGACGACGTCATCGACCCCGCCGAGACGCGCCGCAAGCTCGTCGCCGGCCTGGCGATGCTGCGCACGAAGCGCGAGGAGCTGCCCCAGCGCAAGCACGGCAACGTGCCGTTGTGAAGCGTTCCCCGGCCACGCAGGCCGTTGCTGGCCGCTCCCTCCGCTGGCGCTGCGCTCGCTCGCACGCGCGTTGACCCGAGCTACGGGCTCCTCGCCGCTTCGCTTTGTCCTCGTTGCCGGGCTTCCGCTCGGGACGGTCCTGTCTAGGGTCGTCCGTGTGGGGACGGTTCGGCGGGCGACGGTCGACGACGTGCACCGCCTGGCGGAGTCGATGCCGGGGGTGACGAGGGCGGCCGGCGACAACGCCGTGTACCAGGTGAGCCGCCGCAGCTTCGTGTTCTTCCGCAATCCGCGACCGGACGCCGTCGATCCCGAAACGGGCGAGCGCTACGACGACGTGATCGTGTTCTGGGTGGCTTCCGACGAGGACAAGCGCGTCCTACTCGCCGACGACGCACTGCCGTTCTTCACCACGTCGCACTTCGACGGTCATCCGTCGGTGCTCGTGCGGGGATGCCGGATCGGCGAGCTCGATGTGGACGAACTGGCCGAGGTCGTCGCCGACGCCTGGCTGGCAAGGGCCTCGACGACGGCCGGCCGCAAGTGGCTCGCAGCACAGGGACTCGACGACGACCGATAAGGGGATGCGACGACACCGGCTGCGAGGCACCGCCCGGCGGTGTCACGCCCCCGCGCGAGAGTGTCGCCATGGACCAGCGCATCAGCTTCCTCAGCCTGGCGGTCGCCGACCTCGATCGGAGTAAGGCCTTCTACCTCGACGGGT
>JACDGA010000008.1 GCA_013815505.1 Acidimicrobiia bacterium | reverse complement strand
GCCTCCGCGCGTGCCATCGTGGAGGCATGACGACACCACGCCGGCCCGGCGCCGGACTCGCGACCGCAGTGCTCGCAGCCACTCTGGCCGTCGGACTCGCCGCCTGCAGCGACGACGAACCCGCCGACGGCACCGAGGCGCCGGAGGGCACCGAGGCACCCGACGCCACGGATGCACCCGACGGCACAGACGCCACCGACGGCACCGATGCTCCGGACGGCACCGATGCGTCGGACGGCACCGACGCTCCAGACGACACCGAGACCGAGGACACGGAGGGCACCGACGACGGCGACGCACCCGAGGGCGACGCGCTGTCGGCGGACGAGTGGCGGGCCGACGTCACCGCCCTCTGCGCAGAGGCCGGTGAACGCGGCGACGACATCGCCGAGCCGGAGACGATCGGCGACCTCCGTGACTCGTTCGACGAGATCGAGACGATCGGCGACGACCTGTTCGACGACATCGGCGACCTCGAGGCCCCCGAGGAGCTGAGCGACGACGCCGACCGCTTCAAGGAGCTGTGGGACGAGCGATCCGACAAGATCGGCGAGGTGGAGGATCGGATCGACGAGGCCGGGTACGAAGACGACCAGGTGCTCGCCGACATCGAAGAGGAAGAGGCTGCGGCGCTCGTCGACGACGCCTTCGATTCGAGTGACCTTGTCGAGCAGGCGACGGCGCTCGGTGTCGACTGCTTCGGTTCGGGCGACGGCGGCTGAGCAGGCTCAGTCACCGGTCAGCAACGGTCAGCAACGGGTCAACCACAGTCAGCCAGGGTCAACTACGGGCAACTCGTCGGGCGGAACGCTGCCGTCGAGTTCGCGCGTCAGCCCTCCGGGCGGCAGTGTGCCCGACGAGCGGTACACGCCGAGCTTCGCCCGCGTGTCGGCGATGTCGAGGTTGCGCATCGTCAGCTGTCCGATGCGATCCTGCGGGCCGAACGCGGCGTCCTCCACCCGCTCCATCGACAGTCGCTCGGGCGCGTACGTCAGCGCCGGACCCGACGTGTCGACGATCGTGTAGTCGTCGCCGCGGCGCAGGCGCAGCGTCACCGTGCCCGTGACCGCCGCCGCCACCCAGCGCAGCAGCGGCTCGCGCAGCATCAGCGCCTGCGGATCGAACCAGCGGCCCTCGTAGAGCATCCGCCCGAGCCGGCGACCCATGGTGACGTAGTTCTCGATGGTCTGCTCGTTGTGGATGGCCGTCACGAGCCGCTCGTAGCCGATGCGCAGCAGCGCCAGTGCCGGCGCCTCGTAGATTCCCCTGCTCTTGGCCTCGATGATGCGGTTCTCGATCTGGTCGCTCATGCCGAGACCGTGGCGACCGCCGATCGCGTTGGCCGCGAGGACGAGGTCGACGCGATCGTCGAACGTCGTCCCGTTGACGGCGACGGGCCATCCCTCTGCGAACTCGAGCGTGACGTCCTCGGTCTCGATCGTCACGTCGTCACGCCAGTGGGCGACGCCCATGATGGGCTCGACGATGTCCATCGACACGTCGAGCTCCTCGAGCCGCTTCGCCTCGTGCGTCGCGCCCCAGATGTTGGCGTCGGTCGAGTACGCCCGTTCCGCCGGATCCCGGTACGGGAGGCCGTGCTCGGTGAGGAACGCACTCATCTCCGCCCGCCCCCCGAGCTCGGACACGAACTGCTCGTCGAGCCACGGCTTGTAGATCCGAAGGTCGGGGTTGACGAGCAGCCCGTAGCGGTAGAAGCGCTCGATGTCGTTGCCCTTGTAGGTGCTGCCGTCACCCCAGATGTCGACCTCGTCGTCTCGCATCGCGCGCACGAGCAGCGTCCCGGTCACCGCCCTGCCGAGTGGCGTCGTGTTGAAGTACGTGCGACCGGCGGTGGCGATGTGGAAGGCGCCGCACTGCAGCGCCAGCAGGCCCTCCTGGACGAGCTCGTCGCGGCAGTCGACGAGACGTGCCGCCGCCGCGCCGTACTCGACGGCCCTGTCGGGCACCGATGCCAGATCTGGCTCGTCGTACTGGCCGAGGTCGGCCGTGTAGGCGTGAGGTTCGGCGCCGTGATGACGCATCCACGCCACCGCGGCCGACGTGTCGAGCCCTCCGGAAAAGGCGATGCCGACCCGTTCGCCCACCGGGAGTGACGAGAGCACTCGCCCGTTGATCTGCACGTCGCCAGACGCTACCGAGCGCCGTCGCCGTCGCCGTCGGCTGGCGGTGACGCAGGGCCGGCGCGGTAGCGCCCACCGATCGACGCAACCGACACGGCCCCCGCTGCCGCAGCGATCACGAGCTCGATGACACCGAGGCCGGGATAGGGCGACAGGTCGGCGACCCCGACGCCCGCCATCGCGCACGCCCCGACGAGCCCGAACCACGGCATCGCCCGCGAGCGGGAGAACGTGAGCATCACCATCGCCGTCGGGACGAGGAACGGGAGCAGCGAGACCGGCAGCGGCATCGGGTCCCCGAACGGGCCCAGCCACCATGTCGGCAGGCCGATGTCGCGGCTCGCCTTCCACACCGACATGAGGCCGATGAAGACAGCGAGCCACGTGAGGCGCACGATCCACTGCCATCCCGGGGTGAGCTCACCGGCCGTCGGCAGCTCGTAGCCGATCGGCGCGTCGACCCCTGCGATCGGTGCACCCCATGGCTGCCCGGATGGCTGCCCGTGCGGCTGCGGCGCCGGAATCGACGGTGGCGGCGTCGGCGGGGGCGGGGGAGGGGAGGCTGTCGCCTCTGCGCTCGGCGTGTCGCTCACCCCGGCGAGGCTACGGCCGCAGCCGGGGGTCGCGTGGGCGGGCAAGGGGCGGGCAAGATAGCGTCTCGTCCGGTGGGCCAGCCCGTTGCGGACCTGATCTCGGTCTTCTATCCCATGTGGAACGAGGAGGATCACATCGAGCGTGCGCTCGATGCGGGACGTCGTGCCTGCGAGCGGCTCATCGCCGACGGCGAGGTCAACGACTACGAGCTGATCGTTGTCGACGACGCCTCCACCGATGCAACCGCCGAGATCGCCGACCGCATCGCCGCCGCCGACCCCCGTGTGCGAGTCGTCCACCATCCCCGCAACCGCAAGCTCGGCGGGGCACTGAAGAGCGGGTTCGCCGCTGCCCGCGGCGACCTCGTGCTCTACACGGACGCCGACCTGCCCTTCGACATGCACGAGCTGTCAAAGGCGCTCCGCCTGATGCGTGAGTACGAGGCGGACATGATCAGCGCCTATCGCTTCGACCGCACGGGCGAGGGCAACCTCCGCGCCGTGTACACGTTCTTCTACAACCT
Organism: Acidimicrobiia bacterium; assembly: GCA_013815505.1. Classification (GTDB taxonomy): domain Bacteria; phylum Actinomycetota; class Acidimicrobiia; order Acidimicrobiales; family Ilumatobacteraceae; genus JACDHN01. Next base: position 13,023 of record JACDGA010000008.1, on the reverse strand, counting down.
GCTGATCAGGTCGTGGTTCGGCGTCAAAGCCCGCGACATCAACTTCGCCTTCAAACTGATGCGCCGCGAGGTGCTCGACCGCATCGAACTGCGCAGCGAGGGTTCGTTCATCGACGCCGAGCTGTTCATCAGGGCGTCACGCTCGGGGTTCCAGATCCTGCAGTTCGGTGTCGACTACTTCCCCCGCACGAGAGGCACCTCGACACTCAGCTCGATGGGTGTGATCACGACCATTCTGCGTGAGATGTGGACGTTGCGCACCGAACTCCGCGAGGTGCGGCCGATTTCCCGCGAATCTTCCGAACGCCCAGGTTGAGGGTGCCGCTGCGGCGGTACTGTTGCGACGGGCTGCTCTCGTGAATACCACCCGTTCGTCACCTTCCTCGAGCCCGTGGCTCCCCGGCGTCGCCGCCGTCGCGCTCGTGGGTGCTGTCGTGGTTGCCGGAATTGCCGGCGGTTGGACCGCTGACGACGGCGAAGGCGGCCCCACGGCGTCCACCGATCCCGCACGTCGCGGCGCTACCACGCAGCGAGGGCCGGTGGCAACGGTCTCGGTCGACACGGTCGCTCCGCGCCGCAAGTCGCGGCTCGACGATCCTGTGGGGTTCGGGATGTACGGCGACGACGTCACCAAGGTGCAGCGCCGGCTGAAGAAGCTGTCGTTCGACCCCGGTCCGATCGACGGCAACTTCGGCGAGCGCACCCGCGCTGCCGTGTGGGGGTTCGAGAAGCTCGTGCTCGGCGTCGACGCCGCCGAGGCCACGGGCGTCGTCACGCAACGGGTGTGGTCGCGGATGCAGGACCGCATCGTCATCGAACCCCGTCGACCCGAGTCGACCGACAGCCACACCGAGATCTACCTGCCAGAGCAGATGGTGATCTTCTTCCGTCGGGACGAACCGGTCCTGACCTCGCACATGTCGAGCGGTGACAACGCCGAGTGGTGCGACGACGTCGTCATCTCGCCCGGCGAGTACGGCAACGCCGAGGGCACCGAGCCGCTGCGGCGCCGCGAGTGTGGCGAATCGATCACGCCAGGGGGCGTGTTCAACTTCGAGCGGAAGGTGGAGGGTTTGCGCCAGAGCGCGCTCGGCGGCTTGTGGAACCCCGTCTACTTCAACTACGGCATCGCCATCCACGGCGCGATGACGGTGCCGCTCGAGCCCGCCTCGCATGGCTGCGTCCGGGTCCCGATCGAGACGTCCGAGCGGTTCCAGGACATCTTGCGCCTCGGTGACCAGGTGTTCGTGTTCGACGGTGTGAAGGAACCCGAGGAGTACGGGGCGCAGCTGCCGGTCTTCAACAAGATCGATCCGGAATGGCTGGCGACGTCCACCACGTCGACGCTGCCGCCCACGACGACGACGAGCATGCCGCCGACGACGACGACGAGCATGCCGACGACGACGACGCCTCCGACCACGGCGCCACCGGCAACCACCCTGCCGCCCACACCGCCACCCACACCGCCACCCACGGCGCCACCGACACCGGCGCCGCCGACCACGACCACGACCACGCCGCCGACGCGGGCGCCCGCCACCACGACCACGACCACGACGCCCGTCGTGCCGTCCACCGCACCCGTGCCGTCGCCACCGCCGGCGACGGGCGTCGCCACGGCACCGACCCGTTGATCGGTCGGCGCCGCTGCTGATCAGCCAGGGACGCTGGTCAGCGTCTGCAGCTGCACGAATCGAACCGTCCGTCCCAGCTCGTCGCCGAGGAGTGCGGCTCGCTGTGACGCGGCGTGCACCTCGAGGTCGACATCGTCGCGGGCGTGCACCTCGATCGTCAGCTCGTCGCCGTCGTCGCCCACGGTGACCCGCTCGACGCGTTGGTCATGGCTGCGGTCGAGCCCGATGGCGATGCGCAGGATCCCGGCAAGCACCCGCACCGTGCGCCGCGCCTCGTCGCCCATCGCCCCGTAGCCGACGTGCGAACCCTTTGGGCCGCTCTTGCGGTGATAGCGCGCCACGAGCGCGACGGTCTCGATCTCGGCGTCGGTGAAGCCAGGCAGCTCGCTGTGGCGGATGACGTAGTACGAGTGCAGGTGGTGCTTGCTGTGGGAGATGACGAGGCCGACGTTGGCGAGCAACGCCCCCGCCTCGAGATGGTCGCGTGCAGTCGCCGGCAGCGAGTGCAGCGGCGCCAGTTCGTCGAAGAGCGCCAGCGCAAGCGTTGCGACGTGCTCGGAATGCGCAGGGTCGTCGTCGCACCGTTCCATCAGCGTGGCGACGCCGCGTCGCGCGACGTCACGCAGGTGACGTGACGATCCGGCGGCGAACTCGCTGACACGGGCGACACTGTCGACGAGGACGCCCTCGCGCAGCGCCGCCTCGCTGAACACGAAGCGCTCGATGCCGAAGCGCTGCGCCAGGGTCTGGAGGATCACGGCGCCGGCGACGATGATGTCGGCGCGACCGGCATCGAGTCCCTTGATCCCGGCCCGCTCTCTCGCCGTCGGCCGAGACGTGAGCGCGTCGACGACGGCGTCGAGCTGGGCGTACGTGAACTCGAAGCAGTTGTACGTCACGAGGTCGCTGCCGCCTTCGGCGGCGTTGACCATCTTGGCGATGGTCTCCGCCGTGCCGGACGAGACGACCGCCATCTCGAAGCCGTGACGGGCGATCTCGGGCAGGAAGTGCGACACGACGCCGACGATGTCGTTGCGGCAGCGGCGAATCGACTCAGCCGTGACCGCGCCACCGGGGAAGTAGCGGTTCGTGTAGCGCACGGCGCCGACCTTGAAGCTGCGCGCAGCGAGCGTGTCGCCACGCTGGCCGATCAGCACCTCGGTGGACCCTCCGCCGATGTCGATGACAAGCAGGCGACGGTCACCGGCCGGGACCGCCTGCAGCACGCCGAGGTGGATCAGGCGCGCTTCTTCGAGTCCTGAGATCACCTCGATGTCGACGCCCGCCTCGTCACGCGCCCGCGCGATCAGCTCGCCGGCGTTGGACGCCTCTCGCGTGGCGCTCGTGGCAACGGCGCGCACGGACGCTCCGAAGCTCTCGGCGATGCGAGCCATGCGGCGCAGGCAGGCGACGCCACGATCGATCGCGTCGGCGTCGAGCAGCTTCATGTCACCGCCGCCGTGACCGAGGCGCACGCTCTCCTTCTCCCGGGTGAGCACCTCGAACCCGTGCTCGCCGACCGGTCTGGCGACGACGAGGTGGATGCTGTTCGTTCCGATGTCGAGCGCGCCGAGTGCAGCGCCGTCGTTCATGCGTTCACTCAGTCGGGGATCCGTTCGGAACAGGCCTCGAGCCCGTTCAGCGCGCCGTCACGGAAGTTGTCGATCTTCTCGAACGCGGTGCCGGCGATGTCCTCATCGGCGTTCGCGTCGCCGATGAGCAGCGTCGTCTGGACCGCTTCGTCGAGGTCGCCCGGCTCGATTCGCGCGGTCGCGGTCGGGGAGGTCTCGTCGTTCTCGTCGGGAAGGATGGTGCGCACCCAGCTGCCCGTGAGGCAGTCGTTGAGCAGCGATCGTGGCTCGTCGCTGAACGGGCTCTCGAGCAGGTCCTGTGCGGCGTCGGACCACGCGGTACCGAGCACATAACCGACGCCGAAGTCGCCGAACTGGTCGTACAGCTCACGCATGAAGGATTCGTCGTAGTACACGGTGCCGTCGGCCTGGCAGTACCCAGCGCTCTCCTCGACGCTCTCGAGGTCGGCGCATCCGACGTTGGCAGGATCTGGCGCCGCCTCGACAACGAGCACCGGGAAGGGCGTCTCCGTGCTCTCGAAGACGAGTGGCCAGTACGTGTTGAGGTCTGCGGCGACGATGGTGAAGATGCCGTCCTTGATGTCGGGACTGCTGTCCTCGAACGGTGCGTCCGGGTTGCGGTCGGCGGGATCAGCGTTCAGCTCGCTGAACTCGTTCGGCACGAGCGGCAGTGGCGAGTCGATCAGCTCGGTGCAGCGCCCCGTGCCGTTGAGGTAGCCGGCCTGGAAGGCGCCGACGCGGTCGAACCCCGAACCGTGTGCGCCGGGGGTGGACGCGCTCGTGTCGATGGGATCGCGCACGGCGATCAGCGCCGCCATGCCGGCCTGCACCTCGGTGTCGGTGAACTCGATGCCGGGTACGTCGCCGGCGCGGGCGCGCGCCGTCCACGCCCCCGAGAAGCAGTCGGCCTGCTGCTCGGTCACGATCGTCGGCTGCCCGCTGTCGAACGTGCCGTTGCGTGCCTGGATGGCGTGGCCCCACTCGTGGGCGATGACGACCGGCACGATCGACGGTCCGAGGTCTTCGATGAGCTGGCCGAAGATCCCCTCGTCGCCGTCGTCGTAGGCGATGAAATCGCCGAGCGGACAGTAGAAGGCAGCGAAGGCGAGGATGTCGCGATACGAGGTCTCGGACGTGCCGCAGCCCGGGACCCGGTCGCTGCGATCGGGGTAGACGGGCCAGACGCCACCCTCGAGCGGCTCGTACGGCTCGCCGTAGAACTCGGGGTAGAACGTCGCCCACGAGTTCTCGAGGTCGGCGACGGTGGCCTCGACCATGTCGTCGTACTCGCGCTCGGCCTTGTCCGGGCCCTCCTCGAACACGTCGGCGCCCGGCGCCGTGCTCGGCGGGACGGTGGGGTCGCTGCCCGGCGTGGTGGGGTCGGTGCTGGTTCCCGTTGGCGGCGTCGTGCCGTTGGTCGGATCCGTGCTGTGGTCAGTGCTCGGGTCCGTGCTCGTCTCGGTCGTGGTCTCCGTCGGTCGTGGCAGGTCACCGAGGTCGCGGGAGCGTTCGACGGCGACCTCTGTCGGCTGCGCGCAGGCGGCGATGACACCGAGCGCGACCGTGAGCATCACGACCAGGGCGCCGCGACGACGTCCCCGCCGGCTGGTTGTCAGTTCCATCTCTGTGTCACTGCTCTCAACGTCGATCGATCACTGACAACATACGTGGCGTCCGACCGTGGATCGCATCAGTCGAGTCGTTCCAGCTCGACGATCTCGGTTCGCTGCGACCGTGCGATGGCCGTTGCGAACCTCGTCACCTCTCCGTTGCTGCCGTTGTCCGCAGCGAACTCGGCCATCTCGATGCCTCCCTGGTGGTGTTCGGTCATCAGTCGGACGAACAGCTCGTCCGCCTGGTTCCCTGACGCCGTCCTGAGCCGGTCGAGCTCGCCCTTCGACGCCATCCCGGGCATCTCGTCGTAGCTGGTGGACATCTCGTCGCCCATCCACACCATCGCCGGACCTTCGAGAAAGGCCACTTCCGGTGCGTCGGCATCGCGAAGCAGCTGGATCATCCGCCCGATCTCCTGCGACTGCCCGCGCACGATCCCACTGGCATCGGTGCGCAGACCGGCGGAGGTGTCGGGCAGTTGGAGGTAGATGAACGACATGTCCACCGCCTGCTCGTGGTGGACGCGCATGTCCTGCAGGAACCCGATGTCGACCTCGCTGGTGTCGTTCTGCGAGGTGGCATCCTTGACCAACCAGCCCACCATCGCCGCCACGAGCGCGACGGTCACGAGAAGGGTGAAGATGTTGGTCGGCCGCTGCCACCACGGCAGCACGATGAACATCTCGTCGTCGTCCCCGTCCTTGCGGTCGTCGACGTACGGGTCGACGGTGTACACGGGCGTGGACGCCGTTGGCTCGTTCACGTGTCGAGTCTGCCAGCGGATGGTCGTCTGCCCCCGCGGCGGCGCCGATCACTCCCGCTTCGTGCCGTCGGTGACCACGAACGAGTTCTCGCCGTCGATCTCGGCGTCGAAGTCCCACGTCGAACCATCCTCGGCGACGGCTGTGCACGTGTAGGTCGTGCCGACGTCGATGCTCTCGGGCTCGTCGCACGTCGCGTCGCTGAAGGAGGTGTCGTTCGCCTCCCCCATCTCGGCGTCCTCGATGAACTTCTCGGTCTTAACCTTGTACGTCTCCGTGTCGTTCGAGCAGGCGGAGACGAACAGGACACCGGCGATACCTGCGGCGACAGCGACGTGTCGGACCCGAGTGGTCATGTGGGAGCTCCTGTCGATGGGGCGAGGGGCACGGGCGCCTCCGGTGTGGGATCGACCGCTCGTGGCCGTCGGAGGCGGTGGACCTGCTCGACCGTAATGGCGGCGAGCGCGATCCACACGAGCACGAAGCCCACCACCCTCGGTGCGGGCAGCGTCTCGTCGTAGACGGCCCAGCCGAGCACGAAGTTGACGATCGGGACGATGTACTGCAGCACGCCGAGGATGGTGAACGGCACGAGCCGGGCGGCGATGCCGAACAGCACGAGCGGCACGGCGGTGACGACGCCGGTGCCGGCGACGAGCGCCCATTCGCCGGCAGAGGCGGTGGACGTCAGGCTCTCGGCGTGTCCCCACCCGGTGGCGACGAGCGCGACCGCCAGCGGTGCCATGACGAGCGTCTCGCCGGCGAGGCCCTGGAAGGCGTCGAGCTCCATCGACCGCTTGACGAGCCCGTACGTGCTCCAGCTCACGGCGATCGCCAACGCCGCCCACGGCACCCGCCCGTACGACGCCGTCAGCACGACGACGGCGACGACGGCGCAGCCGAGCGCGAGCCGTTGCACCGTCGTCGGTCGCTCGCGCAGCACTGTGATGCCGAGCACCATCGTGCCGAGGGGCGACATGAAGTAGCCGAGGGCGGTCTCGAGCACCCGGTCGTTGGTGACGGCCCAGACGTAGCTCGTCCAGTTGACGGTGAGCAGGATCCCGGCTACGACGATGCGCCATCTCGTCGACCTGTCGGCGAAACCTCGCCAGAGCCCGCCGAGCCCGCCTTGGTGGGCAACGACGGTGAGCATCACGAGCACCGTGCTCACGAGCCGCCAGCCGATGAGCTCGAACGGGCGGAACGAGGCGAGCTCTTTCCAGTAAAGGGTGACGAGGCCCCACAGGACGTAGGCGACGACCGCTGCCTGGATCCCGCGCGCTGACTCCGTCGCGGGGGTCGAACGCACCCTCCGTAGACTACCGGTGACATCGTTCCAGCTCAGGGGGTGCCCCGATGATCAACCGGCGTCAGCAATGGCAAGAGGCGTACGACGCGTCCGTGCCCGCCGACCGCCCCGCCGAACGGGTCACGATGTCGGGCGTCCCGCTGGAGCCCGTCTACGGACCCGACGACGGTGACTTCCCCGGCCAGTACCCCTACACGAGGGGGCCGTACGCCTCGATGTACCGGTCGCGGCTGTGGACGATGCGGATGTTCGCCGGGTTCGGTACGGCCGAGGACACGAACTGGCGGTTCAAGGAGATCATCCGCTCGGGCGGCACGGGGCTCTCCACGGCGTTCGACATGCCGACGCTGCTCGGCATCGACTCCGACGACCCCATGGCTCGCGGCGAGGTGGGGCGCTGCGGCGTCGCCATCGACTCGCTGTCCGACATGGCCGACCTCTACTCGGGCATCGACCTCGGCGAGATCACCACGTCGATGACGATCAACTCGCCGGCGGCCGTCATCTTCGCGATGTTCGTGGCGCAGGCGGAGGCGGCGGGGGTGCACCGCTCCCGGCTCGGCGGGACGCTGCAGAACGACATCTTGAAGGAGTATCAGGCGCAGAAGGAGTTCGTCTTCCCGCCGCGCCCGTCGATGCGGCTCGTTCGCGACACGATCGACTTCACCGCCGCTGAGATGCCGCGCTGGCACTCGATCTCGATCTCGGGCTACCACATCCGCGAGGCGGGCTCGACGGCGGCCGAGGAGCTGGCGTTCACGCTCGCCAACGGGTTCGCCTACGTCGAGTTGGCGCTCGAGGCCGGGCTGCCCGTCGACTCGTTCGCACCGCGCCTGAGCTTCTTCTTCAACGCCCACATCGACTTCTTCGAGGAGATCGCCAAGTACCGGGCGGCGCGCCGCATCTGGGCGCGGTGGATGAAGGAGCGCTACGGGGCACAGCTCGAGCGGTCGATGCAGCTGCGCTTTCACACCCAGACGGCCGGCGTGTCGCTCACCGCGCAGCAACCGGAGGTCAACATCGTCCGGACGGCGATCGAGGCGCTCGCCGGCGTGCTCGGCGGGACACAGTCGCTGCACACCAACTCGATGGACGAGGCAATGGCGCTGCCCACCGAGAAAGCGGCCCGCATCGCGCTGCGCACCCAGCAGGTGCTCGCCTACGAGACGGGCGTCGCCAACGTCGCCGATCCACTCGGCGGTTCATGGTTCGTCGAGGAGCTCACCGACGAGATCGAACGGCAGGCCGAGGAGCTGTTCGTCCACCTCGACGACCTCGGCAACGGTTCGATGCTCGAGGGCGTCATCACGGGCATCGAGGACAACTGGTTTCAGGGTCGCATCGCCGACTCGGCGTACGACATCGAACGGCGCTTCAACGCCGGCGAGCGCGTCATCGTCGGTGTCAACCGGTTCACGGAGGGCAACGACGACGACTCGATCGACCTGCTCAAGATCACCAACGAGGACGAGGCTCGCCAGGTGAAGAGGCTCGACGTCGTGCGCCACGAGCGCGACCAGTCGAGTGTCGACGCGGCGCTGGCGACGCTCGCCCGTGAGGCAGCCGACCCCGCGATCAACCTGATGCCGACGTTGGTCCACGCCGTCGGCACGTACGCAACGCTCGGCGAGGTCATGTCGACGCTGGCCGACGTGTTCGGCCGCCACGTCGAAACGCCGACTATCTAGTGGCGGGCTCGTCGTCCGCTTCGTGACGCGCTAGTGGACGTTCGGATCGCTGAGTCTGCCGAGGAGGCTGCCGGGTTCGCTGGGGCGTGGCTGGCGGATCGGTTGCGAGAGGCGATCGCCTTGCGGGGGGAGGTGTCGCTCGCAGTGAGTGGCGGCAGCACGGCGCCGGGGTTGTTCGCTGCGCTCGCCGGCGAGCCGGACGTCGCGTGGCCCGCCGTGTCGCTGTGGCAGGTCGACGAGCGCGTCGCGCCCGACGGTGATCCCGATCGCAACGCCGGACAGCTCGACGCGCTCCCCAGCGCGGCCACGGTGCACCTGATGCCGGTGACGGCGCCCGACCTGTCGATCGCCTGCGACGAGTACGCGTCGACGTTGCCCGAGCAATTCGATGTCGTGCACCTCGGAGTCGGTCCCGACGGCCACACGGCATCGTGGCCGCCTGGTGATCCGGTCGCGTACGACTCGCACCCGGTGGCGATGTCGGCCGAGTACCAGGGCAGGCGGCGGATGACGCTGACGCCCGGTGTCGTCAACGCTGCGACGTGGCGACTCGTGTACGTGCTCGGCGCGTCGAAGTCGGACGTGGTCGCGAGCTGGCTGCGGGGTGACGACTCGCTGCCAATCGGGCTCGTCGAAGAGCGCTCGACGGTGGTCGTCCTCGATCCAGGGGCCTCCTCGGGACTGCCGCAGTAGCGTCGGGCGCGATGGACCACCTCCCCGACGGCCGGGCGCTCGGCGATGCCTGGCAGCGGCTGCACGAGCTCGCTGACGTCCCGCACCTGCGCGTCCTGTTCGATGACGACCCCGGCCGTGCCCAGCGCTACGTGCTCGACGCCGTCGACCTTCACGTCGACTACTCGAAGCAGCGAATCACCGACGAGGTGTTCGACGCGCTCGTGGCACTCGGCGAGGCAGCCGACGTCGCCGGGCGGCGCGAGGCGATGCTGTCGGGCGAGCACATCAACGTCACCGAGGACCGTGCGGTGCTGCACACGGCACTGCGCTCGGCCGCCGGTGACTCCCACGTCGTCGACGGCGACGATGTCGACCACCAGGTGCACGTCGTGCTCGCCCGCATGGCCGAGTTCGCCGAGCGGGTGCGATCCGGCGAGTGGGAGGGCGGGACGGGCGAGCGCATCCGCACCGTCGTCAACATCGGCATCGGTGGCTCCCACCTCGGTCCCGAGATGGCGGCGATCGCGCTCGACGCCTATCGCCACCCCGAGATCCGGTGCCGGTTCGTCTCCAACATCGACGGCGCCGACGTGGCCGGCGTCCTCGCCGACGCCGACCCCGAATCAACGCTGTTCGTCGTCGCCTCGAAGACGTTCGGCACGATCGAGACGCTCACGAACGCGACGACGTGCCGCCGCTGGCTCGTCGCTGCACTCGGCGAAGACGCCGTCGAGTCGCATTTCGTCGCCGTCAGCACGAACGCCGAGAAGGTGTCGGCGTTCGGGATCGACACCGACAACATGTTCGGGTTCTGGGACTGGGTCGGCGGCCGCTATTCGCTCGACTCCGCCATCGGGCTGTCGCTCATGATCGCTATCGGGCCCGACCGCTTCGAGGAGATGCTCGCCGGGTTCAGGGCGATGGACGAGCACTTCGCCACCGCGCCGCTCGACGCCAACCTGCCGGTCGTGATGGGCCTCGTCGGCCTGTGGAACAACAACGTGCTCGGCGCCGAGACGAAGGCGGTGCTGCCGTACGCGCAGGAGCTGGCGCGGTTCCCCGCCTACCTGCAGCAGCTCGACATGGAGTCGAACGGCAAGTCGGTGCGGCTCGACGGAACGAGGGTCACCACCGCGACAGGACCCATCGTGTGGGGCGAGCCCGGCACCAACGGGCAGCACGCGTTCTACCAACTGCTGCACCAGGGCACGCGACTCGTGCCCGTCGACTTCATCGGCTTCGCGACGCCGCACCACGACCTCGTCGAGCATCACGACCTGTTGATGGCGAACCTCTTCGCGCAGGCCGAGGCGCTGGCGTTCGGGCGTGACAACGACGCCGCGCCGCACCGCCGCTTCGAAGGTGATCGGCCCAGCACGACGATCCTCGCCCCGCAGCTGACGCCCTCGGTACTCGGGCAGCTCGTCGCGCTCTACGAACACATCGTGTTCGTGCAGGGCTGCGTGTGGGGGATCGACAGCTTCGATCAATGGGGCGTCGAGCTCGGCAAGGAGCTGGCCAACAGCATCACGCCAGAGCTCACGGGCGAACCGCCCGACGAGGGCACGGCGAGGCCGTCCCACGATTCGTCGACCGCGGCGCTAATCGACTGGTACCGGCGCCGCAGACGCACCTGAGCCCGGGATGGTGTGGATCGCCGCCGAGGCGTACGATCCGAGACGAGGCGACGGCTGCGAGGGGGGATCTCGTGTTCGCACGACGAATGCTCGCATCGCTGGTGGTGTCGATCGCAGCGCTGCCGGCCATGCTCGGTGGGTGCGAGCCGACCGATCGGCTGCCGGATCTGCGCGTCGGCGAGCTGTACGGGTTCAGTGTCCAGCGCACGGCGAGCGGCCGGGCGCTGCTGCGGTTCGGCACGATCGGGTTCAACGTCGGTGCGGGTCCGCTCGAGGCGCGAGGGGTGAGGACCGACACCGACTCGGGGTCGATGCTCGTCACGCAGCGGATCTACGACTCCGAGGGTGGGCATCGCGACCGCCGGACGTCCGCGGTCATGGTCTACGACACGGGCGACAACCACGACCACTGGCACACCCGTCAGTTCATGACGGTCACGATGTACCGGCTCGGCAACCCGACCGGCAACGTCTACGGGTTGCGCAAGCTCGGCTACTGCCTGCTCGACGCCGAGCGGATGTCCAATCCCCCTCCGAACTCGCCCGACACCCGCCAGTACCCCAACGGCTCGTGCGGCAACAGGTCGTCGACGAGCGTGCGCACCGGCCTGTCCATCGGCTACGGCGACGACTACCCGCCCCAGTACGCGCACCAGTGGATGGACGTCAACCGCCTCCCTCTGGGCACCTATCGCATCTGCGCCACGGTCGACCCGTTCGGCGACTTCGTCGAGTCACGGGACGACAACAACCAACGATGGGCCGACGTGCGTGTCAACGTCCGTGCCGGCACCGTCCAGGTGCTCGACACCGCCGTCGGCCGCTGCGGCCCCAACGTCTCCTGATCCGATCACCCTCACCACCGTCTGGGCGGGATTCCTCCCATTCCACGGTCTGGGCGGGATCCGTTCCAGCAGTTGACAGAAATCCCGCCCAGAGCTCAGTGCTCACCCGCCTCGCGACCGCCCCCTGACGCGATTCTGGAGGTGGCAGCACGCGTGATCGCGCGCTTTCCGACCTCCAGGTCGTGGATCAGCGACCGAGTTCGCCGACGGCTTGCTCTCGCATCTTGAACTTCTGCACCTTGCCCGTGACCGTCATCGGGAACTCGTTGACGAGCTTCACGTAGCGCGGCACCTTGAAGTGGGCGATCTTGCCCCTCGCGAAGTCGCGCAGCGACTCCTCGTTCGTCGAGGCGCCGGGACGGAGCTTGATCCACGCCATCAGCTCCTCGCCGTAGCGCTCGTCGGGGACACCGATGACCTGGACGTCCTCGACGTCGGGATGGGTGTAGTAGAACTCCTCGACCTCGCGCGGGTACACGTTCTCGCCGCCGCGGATCACCATGTCCTTGATCCGTCCGACGATGTTGACGTACCCGTCGTCATCCATGACGGCGAGGTCGCCGGTGTGCATCCAGCCGTCGTCGTCGATCGCCTCGGCCGTGCGCTCGTCGTCACCCCAGTAGCCCGACATCACCGAGTAACCCCGAGTGCAGCACTCGCCGGTCGCACCACGCGCAACCGTGTCGCCCGACTCGGGGTCGGCGACCCGGATCTCCACGTGGGGGTGCACCCGCCCGACGGTGGCCGTGCGGTGGTGCAGCGAGTCGTCGGGCAGCGTCTGGGTCGAGACGGGTGACGTCTCGGTCATCCCGTAACAGATCGTCACGTCCGCCATGTTCATCCGGTCGACGCAGGCCTTCATCACCTCGACGGGGCACGGCGATCCGGCCATCACGCCCGTGCGGAGGCTGGACAGGTCGTACTCGTCGAACGTCGGGAGCCCGAGCTCGGCGATGAACATCGTCGGGACGCCGTACAGCGCCGTGCAGCGCTCGGCCTGCACCGTGTCGAGCACGTGAACGGGGTCGAAGGCGTCGCACGGGATCACCATCGTCGCCCCGTGGGTCGTCGCCCCGAGGTTGCCCATCACCATCCCGAAGCAGTGATAGAAGGGCACGGGGATGCACAGCCGCTCGCTTGGGCCGAAGCGCTGCAGCTCGGTGACGAAGTAGCCGTTGTTGAGGATGTTGCGGTGCGAGAGCGTGGCGCCCTTCGGGTAGCCGGTCGTGCCGGACGTGTACTGGATGTTGATCGAGTCGTCAGGA
>JACDGA010000451.1 GCA_013815505.1 Acidimicrobiia bacterium | reverse complement strand
AGGGCCGTCGTCGAGCGTGTCGTACGCCGTTCGCTGGCATGGCGACCGTCCCGCTGTCCTCTGGGAGCAGCGCGGCGATGCGCGCTCGCTGCGCGCCGATGCCGTCGACGGCGGATGGACGAGCGACGCGCGACGAGGCGAGGCGCTGTGGGCGAGGGTGGGAGACTGACCCCGTGAGAGGCCGCCCCCCGACCCGCCTGCTGGAACGGGCGCTGCGAGACGATCACGGCTTCGAACTCGTGGTGGGTGTCGACGAGGTCGGGCGCGGCGCATGGGCAGGACCCCTCGCCGTCGGCGCTGCGATCGTGCCACTCGATCGGCGGGTGAACGGCGTGCGCGACTCGAAGCTGCTCAGCGAGCGCGACCGCGAGCGCCTGTTCGACCGCGTCGCCGGCTGGTGCGTGGCCTGGGGGGTCGGGTTCGCCAGCGAGACCGAGTGCGACGAGCTCGGGATGTCGGCAGCGCAGAAGCTCGCCGCGACGAGGGCCATCGATCAGCTCGGCGTCGAGCCCGACGCCGCCGTCGTCGACGGGCGCTGGGACTTCGTCAGCCCCCGTGTCGGCCACGTCGAGCGCAAGGTGCGTGCGGACGCCACGTGCCTGCCCGTCGCCGCTGCGAGCATCCTCGCCAAGGTGTCACGCGATCGAGTCATGCGCTCGCTGGCGGAGAGCTACCCGCAGTGGTCGTTCGACACGAACAAGGGTTACCCGTGTCCCGTCCACAAGGCGGCGCTCGGAGGGTACGGGCCATCGGTGATCCATCGCCGTAGCTGGGTGTTCATGGACCACTTCGTACCCTGGACCGGTGTGCGGCGGCTGCCGGGACGCGACGATCAGCCGACGTTGTTCGACATCGGCTCACCCGAGCCGGCTGGTCAGCCGGTTCGTCAGCCGTCGCACGAACTGTTGCACGGCGCCTGGGTCGGCGAGGCGGTGGCGGGCTGAGGTCTCGCCAGGTCCGACCCGCACCGACCAGTCACTGTCACCGAGCACCGCAAACACGTCCTCGTCGGTCACGTCGTCGCCGACGAACAGCACCGATGCCGCACGGGCAGCCTCGCGCAGCTCGGCCATCGTCGTCGCCTTGCTCGTCGGACGAGCGAGCAGCTCGACGACCTCGCTGCCGAACTTGATCGTCGTGCCGGCAACCTGCTCGGCGGCGTGCCCGAGCCACGCTGCGCCCTCGACGCTGCGCCCCGGTGCGACGGACTGGCGCGTGTGCAGCGCGACCGACAGCGGCTTGTGCTCGACCCACGCCCCCTCGCCGACGCGCTCGGCGGCGCGCTCGGCGAGCGCAACGAGCTCTGCGAGGCGGGCACGTTCCTCGCTGCTCGGTTCCACGGTCGTCCCGCGCGGTTCGAGGCCGTGGCTCCCGACGACCGTCACGTCCTCGGGGAAGCCGAAGAGCCGCTCGATTGTGGCGAGGTCGCGCCCCGACACGACGGCGACGGGCGTCACGCGGCACAGCGCGATGATGTCGTCGAGCATCCCCGCCAGCAGCGCCGACTCGTGTGCGTGCTCGACGATCGGTGACAGCACACCGTCGATGTCGAGTCCGACGAGCAATGGGCGCAGTGCGTCGCAGCCGATCTCGTCGCCGAGCTCCTCCGGGCCGACAGTTACCGTCGCAGTCACGACACCCCTACGTCGTTGGAGTCGAGTCGATCGAGGAACCCCTCCGCCCAGCCGGCGAGATCGAAGCGACGGATCGTGTCACGCAGCCGCTCCATCCGCTCGCGCCGCTCGTGGCGATGCATCTCGACGGCGGTCATGATGGCCTGACGCATCGCGATGGGGTCGTGCGGGTTGACGAGCACTGCGTCGGTGAGCTCGTCGGCCGCACCCGCGAACTCCGACAGCACGAGCACACCGTCGCCGTCGAGGCGGGTCGCGACGAACTCCTTGGCGACGAGGTTCATGCCGTCACGGATGGGCGTGACGAGCATGACGTCGGCCGTCCGGTACAGCGGCACGAGCTCGTCGAGCGGGAGGCTGCGGTACAGGTAGTGCAACACGGGAAAGCCGATGCGGCTGTGCACACCGTTTATCTCACCCACGAGCCGTTCGATCTCGCGGCGCTCGTCGCGATAGTGCTCGACCGCCTGACGGGTGGGTGTCGCCACTTGCACCATGACGACCCGCTCGTTGTCGAGCGTGCCGTCGTCGAGCAGCGACTTGTACGCACGCAGCCGCAGTCCGATGCCCTTCGTGTAGTCGAGACGGTCGACGCCGAGCAGCACGACCTCCGGCTCGCCGAGCCTCGCGCGGTTCTGCGAGTAGAGGCGCCGCGTCGCCCTGCCCGCTGCGACTGTCGCGAACTCCTCGACGTCGATGGAGATCGGGAAGTCACCGACCTCGCAGCGGTGATCGTCGAGGATCACGACATCGTTGCTCTCGCCCGGATCGCCGTACTCCACATCTGCGTCGA
>JACDGA010000102.1:675-6712 GCA_013815505.1 Acidimicrobiia bacterium | reverse complement strand
CGAGGCCCGGGTCGCGTGCGCCGTCGACCTCCTCCCATTCGAAGCGGCTGTCGGAGCCGTCGAGCAGGATCGCACCGTTGTCCGCCGCGACCTGCGTGAACGCGTCGTCACGCAGCGCCCGCCGGTAGAGGCGCTCGCCCTGACGGCTCAGGTTCGGCGTCGCCGAGGTGTCGGCGTACCACGCCCTCCCGTCGCTGCTGACGGCGACGGTGTTGAACAGCGGCACGCCCTGGTGCTCGCGATGGGCGCCGACGAACTCGTCGAACGACGTCGCCGTGGTCATCGCCAGGTATTGCTCGGCGAACTCGTCGTTGCCGATGTTGGCATCGCGGAATGTGAGCGTCTGGGTGTCGGTCCAGCCGACGCCCGGGAAGTTGATGATCGGCCCGTACTCACTCGACCACATGTTCCGTCGTACCGCGCGCAGCTCGCCGTTCGGCCGGCGCACCTGCACTCGGACCGACTGAGCGGTCATCTCGCGCGGTTCGCCGTCGACGAGGTAGCGCCGCGGGTCGGCAGGGTCGAGGTCGAGCGTGTAGGCGGTGAACCGGTGACCGGCCGAGACGGTGTGCGACCAGGCGAACGAGTCGGTGAACCCGATACCGACGCCGGGCACTCCGATCAGCTGCGCGCCGTAGATGTTCGTCTCACCGGGCACGGTGAGATGAACTTCCCAGAACCTGCGCTCACCCTCCCACGGGAAGTGCGGGTTGCCGACGAGCAGTCCGCCCTCGCCGCCCGTGACCTTCTCGGCTCCGACGGCCCACGCGTTGGAACCGGTGGAGCGTGCAGCGACGTCGGTCGAGGCGAGCGCGCGGGCGAACCCATTCGTCGAGGGCGGAGTCTCTTCGTCGCGCGCTGCCGCCGTGGGAGGGGCTGCAGTGGCGATGAAATCCGTGAGCGCACCGCTGCTGGCGAGGAGCGCGATCGAGCGGGCGTAGGCGTAGACGTCCTCGCCGCTGATCGGTCGCAGCCAGTTCTTGCCGGCGCACCAGCCCGACACACCGCCTGGACCGACCTCTTCGAGATGGGCCGACCATCCCGCTGCGAACCCGTCGAACGCCTCGACCACCTCCGGGGACGCGGTCTCGTAGTCGTTGCGGGCGCGGCGGCCGATCCCGATCGCGCGCCAGGCGAGATCGCTGTTGATGTTGGCGTCGCCCTCACCCGGCCCGAACCAGCGGGCACGTTGCCCCTTCACCTTCAGGATCTGGTCGGCGACGGTGCAGGCGTGGTCCTCGCCGTTGGCGTACCCCTGCCCGAACGTGACGTCGCCCATCGACGCGCCGGTGATGTGCGCCACGCCGTCGGTCGTGCGCCGGATCGTCGCCTCGTAGCCGGCGACGGCGGCGGTCGTGGGCGGCGCGGACATGACGGTCGTCGTCGGCGCAGCGCTCGAACCGGTCGTGGTGTCCACGGCGGTCGCGCTCGGTCCGGCGGTTGTCGCCGGCACGGCTGACGTCGTCGCCACAGCAGTCGTCGGCGTCGTGGGCGGCGCGGCGGTCGGTCCCGTCGCCGGACCGTCGTCGCCGGAGCAACTCGCCATCAAGAGGACCAATGTCACGATCCCTGCTGGGAGCTGCCGTCGCATGTCGCGACGCTAATCCCGCGTCAGTTGATGCGACCGATCCTGATCGGGTTGCCGCTGCCTGACATGGCCGCGGCTCAGTCGTCCTCGAGGGGGTGGAGCAATCCGCTGTCGACGTCGTAGATGAACCCGCCGACGATCGCACGGTCGCCGACGAGCGGATGGGTCCTCACGCGTTGCAGGTCGTCGGCGAGCGCACGTCGCTGGTCGTCGACGACGTGGAACTGCTGCCACGACGCGTCCACGCCGCTCGCCGCCGTGATCGCCGCACGAACCTCGGCCTCGGTCGTCGTTGCGACCGCACAGCGTGTGTGCGGGACGACCAGGATCCGCCGCACCTCGAGCAGGTGCACGCCGAGCACGAGGGCTTCCATCGCCAGCTCGGTGACCCGCCCGCCGGGGTTGCGGATGATCTTCGCGTCGCCGGGATCGAGGCCGACCATCCGCAGCGGATCGATGCGCGAGTCCATGCACGTGACGATGGCGACCCCTGCGTGGGCGATGCCGTCGAAGCCGCTCAAATCGTGCGTCTCGGCGTAGCGGCGGTTGGCAGCTATCAGGTCGGCGAACTCGTCCGGCACGGCAGCGTCTGGCGGGAGCGTCACGCCTGCGTGGTGTCGGCGTCGAGCCGTGCGAGCTCGTCATCGGTGAGCTCGAGGTCGGCCGCTGCGAACGAGTCGACGATGGACTCCGGGCGACTGGCGCCTGGGATCGGGATCACGTGCGGTGACTGTGCCAGCTCCCACGCCAGCGTCACCTGCTGCGGGCTGACGCCGTGTGTCTCGGCGACCTCGGCGAACGCGGTGTGGTCGTTGCCGAGATCGGCTGCTCGCGAGATCCCGCCGAGCGGCGACCACGGGAGGAATGCGATGCCGAGCTCGTCGCACACCTGCAGCTCGGCCAGCGACGAGCGGAACCGCGGCGAGAACTCGTTCTGCACGCTGGCGAGCCGCCCGCCGAGGACTTCGTTTGCCTCGCGGATCTGGTCGGGATCGGCGTTGGAGATGCCTGCCATGGCGATCACACCCTCGTCGAGGAGGTCGGCGAGCGCACCAATCGACTCGGCGTAGGGGACGTCGGGATCGGGACGATGGAGCTGGTACAGCCCGATGGTGTCGACGCCGAGTCGCTGCGCCGACGCCTTGGCCGCCTTGTGCAGGTGCTCGGGTCGACCGTCGACCGCCCACGACCCGTCACTCGGACGCACGTGGCCACCCTTCGTCGCGACGAGCGCCCGCTCGGCGCTGCCGGGGGCGGACGCCAGCGCCTCGGCGATGAGCAGCTCGTTGTGACCCACGGGATCGGCGCGGGCGTGGTAGGCGTCGGCGGTGTCGATCAGGGTGACGCCGGCGTCGAGCGCGGCGTGGATCGTGCGAACGCACTGCTCGTGGTCGGGGTGGCGCTCCACGGACATCGGCATCGCGCCGAGTCCGACGGCGCTCACCGTGCGTGTTCCGATCTGGCGCGTTCCGATCTGGCGGGTGGTCATCGCGTCAGCGTAGGCCCACGCTCGAAATCTGACTCTGCGGGTCGGGATTCGTGGGAGTAGTGTCCCGCCGATGAGCGACACATGGGGATTCGAGACGCGTCAGATCCACGTCGGTGGCGAGCCGGATCCGACGACGGGCGCACGGGCAGTGCCGATCTACCAGACCACCAGCTACCAGTTCCGCGACACCGAGCATGCTGCGAACCTGTTCGCCCTCGCCGACGTCGGCAACATCTACACCCGCATCATGAACCCGACGCAGGCTGCGCTGGAGGCCCGCCTCAACTCGCTCGAGGGCGGCTGCACAACGGCGATCGGCATCCCCGGCACGCTCGCCGTCGCCAGCGGTCAGTCGGCCGAGACGATCGCAATCCTGACGCTCGCCGAGGCGGGCGACCACATCGTCGCCTCCGCCTCGCTGTACGGCGGTACGTACAACCTCCTCCACTACACACTGCCGAAGATGGGCATCGAAGTGTCCTTCGTCGACGATCCGCACGACCTGGAGCTGTGGCGCAAGGCGGTGCGTCCCGAGACGAGGGCGTTCTTCGGCGAGACGCTGCCGAACCCGAAGAACGACGTGTTCGACATCGAGGGTGTTTCCGAGGTGGCCCACGCCGAGGGACTGCCGCTCATCGTCGACAACACCGTGCCGACGCCCTACCTGCTGCGCCCGCTGGAGTGGGGCGCCGACATCGTCGTCCACAGCCTGACGAAGTTCCTCGGTGGCCACGGCAACTCGATCGGTGGCGCCATCGTCGACGGTGGCACGTTCGACTACGGAGCCTCCGGTCGCTTCGCCAACTTCACCGAGCCCGACCCCAGCTACCACGGCCTCGCCTACTGGCCGGCGCTCGGCAACGGTGCCTTCATCCTCAAGGCGCGGGTGCAGTTGCTTCGTGACATCGGCGCCGCGATCTCGCCGTTCAACGCCTTCCTCATCTTGCAGGGCATCGAGACGCTGAGCCTGCGGATGGAGCGGCACTTCGAGAACGCCGACAAGGTTGCCGAGTTCCTGAAGGGGCGCGACGAGGTGCTGGAGATCGCCTACGCCGGGCTTCCCGAGAGTCCGTGGCACGAGCGGATGCAGCGTTACGGCGGCGGCAAGGGCTACGGCTCGATCCTGTCGTTCGAGATCGAGGGCGGACTCGAAGCGGGGAAGCGGTTCGTCGAAGCGCTCGAACTGCATTCCCACGTCGCCAACATCGGTGACGTGCGCAGCCTCGTGATCCACCCGGCGAGCACGACCCACAGTCAGCTCACGCCGGAAGAACAGGCGCTCTCGGCCGTCACCCCCGGCCTCGTCCGCCTCAGCGTCGGCCTCGAGTCGATCGACGACATCCTCGCCGACCTCGAGAAGGGCTTCAGCGCGTCAGCCGGCTGACGTCAGGCACGAGTGCCGAGGCAAGCGCCGTGATGTAGCGGGCTCGTCGTCCGCTTCGCTTCCTCCTCGCGCCTTTTGTGCCTCGTCGCTGGCGCTTCCCTCGGCACGCGTGCCGGGCGTGGAACCCGCAACTTCACGTCCCGCGATCGCGGTCTTTCAGGAACTGTTCGAATTGGCGGCCGAGCTCGTCGGGGGAGGGGATCTGGGCTTCCGCCCGTCGATCGAACTCGTGCTCCAGCATCGCGACGTACTGGCCCATGTCGGGATCGGCGGCGACGAACTCGGCGTGGTCCTCGTCGGACTCGACGATCTCGTCGGTGAAGTCGGCCGGCAGCGGATCGCCGAGCACGTGCGACAGGTGGCGTACGAGCGCCGCGGATGCCTGCGGATGGTTGCTGTTGCCGAGGTAGTGCGGCACGCCGACCCGCAGCGACACCGCGGTCAGGCCGATGGCGTCGAGCTCCACGAGCAGCGCGCCGATGACGCCCGTGACACCCTGGTATGTCGGCTTCGAGAGTCCGAGTCGCGCCGCCAGCGAGTCGCTCGTGGTGCTGCCGACCACGCGAGGCGTGCGGGTGTGGGGCACGGCCTCGGCCGCCGCGCCGAGCGTGACGGCGACGTCGCAGCCGAGCACGTCGGCCGCATGGGCGATCGCCTCGGAGTAGGTGCGCCACAGCAGGTGCGGCTCGACACCGGTCACGACGACGAGGTCGTGGGACGGGTGCCGGCTGACGCAGATGGTCGTGATCGGCCACTCCGTGACGCGCTCGCCGTGCTCGTCGAACGTCGCCATCGGCCGCTCGACCGTGAAGTCGAAGAACGGGTCGGCGTCGATCTCGCCCACGATCAGCGACGGCCCACCGTCGACGATCCGCGCCAGCGCCGTCGTCGCCACGCCGGCAACGTCGAACCACCCCTTGAGCGCGAGCAGCATGACGGGCGAGTGGAGGTCGCCGGCGATCGAGGCGTCGAGTGTCAGCGCCCGCTCCGCACCGGCGGAGGCGCTCACGGCGCGATCGCTTCCTGACGCTGCTCGACGAGCCAGTCGATCGTCGCCGTGAGCGCCTCGACGTCGGACAGCTCGACCGACGGGAACACACCGAGTCGTAGCTGGTTGCGCCCGAGCTTGCGGTAGCTGTCGGTGTCGAGCACACCATTCGCAGCGAGCACCTGCGACAGCGCGACCGCGTCGATCGTCTCGTCGAAGTCGATCGTTGCCACGACGGGGCTGCGCTTGGTGGGATCCGCCACGAACGGAGTGGTGAACGGACGCGACTCCGCCCACGTGTAGAGATGTCCCGACGCCGCACGCGAGCGAGCAGCGACGGCATCGAGCCCACCGAGCTCGTGCATCCACTCGAGTTGCGCCCGCAGCAGGACGAGCGTCGCCAGCGCCGGCGTGTTGTAGGTCTGGTCGAGCCGGCTGTTGTCGAGGGCGATGCCGAGGTCGATCGACGCCGGGCACCAGCGATCGCTCGCCGCGATCCGTTCGATGCGTTGCACCGCCGCCGACGAGCACGCCGCGATCCAGATGCCGCCGTCCGCGCCGAAGCACTTCTGCGGTGCGAAGTAGTAC
>JACDGA010000102.1:0-665 GCA_013815505.1 Acidimicrobiia bacterium | reverse complement strand
ACGTCGACGTCTGCCGGGTCCCACGCCATGGCGCCCGCTGCGCTCGTGGCGTCGACGGCGACGAGCGCCTCGTCGCCGGCACCGTCGGGTCGCGTGAGCGTCATCGCCACGCCCGTCGAGGTCTCGTTGTGCGTCAGCGCGTAGAGGTCGACGCCGTCGGCGGCGACGGAGTCGGGATGGTCGCCGGGCTCGGCGCGCACGACCACCGCCTCGGCGAGGTGCGGTGCCGCCTCACATGCCGTGGCGAACTTGCCGGAGAACTCCCCGAACACCAGGTGGTGGCTGCGTCGCTCGACGAGCCCGAAGGTCGCTGCGTCCCAGAACACCGTCGTTCCGCCATTGCCGAGCACGATCTCCCAGCCGTCGGGCAGCGCGAAGAGGTCGTGCAGGCCGCGACGGACATCGGCGACGAGCCCGCGGATCGGCGCCTTGCGGTGCGACGTGCCGAGCAGCGTGCTGGACGCCGCGACGAGTGCGTCGATCTGTTCGCCGCGAACCTTCGACGGTCCCGAGCAGAATCGTCCGTCGGCCGGCAACAGCTCGGCAGGGACCGAAACGTGGTCGAGCGCTGACGCGGTCACTGTGACAGCATGACACCCGGTTCGCATCTCCTCGAAAGGAATCCGTGTGTCACGCGTCTCCTCGCGGCTCGCCGCCATCACCCC
>JACDGA010000101.1 GCA_013815505.1 Acidimicrobiia bacterium | reverse complement strand
GGCTCGCGACGACCAAGACTGCAGCGAGTGTCCGCACCATCCCCGTCCCGAGCGTCGTCCTCGACGTGATCGCCGCGCACCTCGAGCGGTTCGGGACTGACGAGCTCGGGCTGATCCTCACGGACTCGAAGCGCGATCCGATCCGCCGGAGCGCGCTCGGTCACGTGTGGCGTCGGGCTGCGACGAGCGCCCGCGTGGAGGGCTTCACGCCGCACTCGCTGCGCCACTACGCCGCGCATCGGTGCTCATCGACCAGGGCGCCTCTGTGAAGGCCGTACAGCGGCATGTGGGGCACGCCTCGGCGACGACGACGCTCGACACGTATGCACATCTGTGGCCGGACGCGGAGGACGTCGCGCGGCGTGCGCTGGAGTCCGGGCTGACGGCAGTTGTGTCAGATCCGTGTCACGACGTGTCATCCGCGACCGCAGTCACCACTATCTAGCTGGGCTTCTGGTCGTAGCCGGGGTCGCTCGGCCAGTTGGGCTGGAAGAGGTGCCACTGGCTCGGGGCGGCACGGATGAGGTGCTCGAACTCGTCGGCCAGCGCCTGGGTGAACGTCGTGACGTCGGTGCGGAACTTGCCGCTGCGCTCGATGGTGATCGGCGGACGCACACGTCCGACGTGACCGTCGACGCGACCCGTGTAGTACACGGCGGCGGGAAGCACCGGCGCCCCCGTGCGCAGCGAAATCGTCGCCGGTCCCGCCGGCAGGGTCGTCGTCTCGCCGAAGAACTCCACGGGGCTCCCGCTGCGGTCGATGTCACGGTCGCTGAGGAGGCAGACCACCTCATTGTTGCGCAGCGCAGCCAGCACCTCGCGTCCCGCCGACGGGCCGAGCGGCACGATCTTCATGCCGAGCTCGGCGCGGAGTTCGGCGAACCACTCGAACAGCTCGGGCGGCTCGATGCGCTCGACGACCACGGTGATGGTGTGGCCCTGGTCCGCCACCCAACGTCCGCCCCACTCCCAGCCGCCGAGATGGGGCAGGGCGAGGATGACGCCGTTGCCCAGCTCGAGCCCGGCGAGGACGTGGTCGTAGCCCTCGACCGTCAGCCCCCGCTCGACCGTGCGGGATGACAGCTTCGGGAGGCGGAAGCTTTCAATGAAGTACGTCGCGTACGAGTCGAACGAAGCCTGCACGGCGCGCCGGAGCTGCGCACCCTTCAAGGAAGGGTCGACGCGCTGGAGGTGGCGCGCCACCAACGCCCGGCGCTGCGAGTTGGCGAGGTTGGCGCCGGCACCGAACGGCGCCGCGAGTCCGGCGGCGACGAACCCGGGTACGAATCGGGCCGCGACGGCTCCCGTGCGGTAGCCGCCGAGCGCGAGTGCCTTCGCCATGCGAGCGCGCGCCCGAGACGCGTGCCCGGCGTGGGTCGTCCCGGCGTCCGTCACTTGGGCCGGCGCGGGATCCTGGTGCGACGCCGCTCGGCGCGGGCGACGCGACGGCTCTGGCGCCGCGACCGGCGCATCTCGATGCGAGCCGCCGTGACCGGTGCGATCGCAGCCTGCCGCCAGACTTTCACGAACCGCTGCACGGCCGTGATCGACGACAGCGCAAGCATCACCCACAGGACGGGCACGAGCAGCGGCTCGTACAGCAACCCGATGCACAGCAGCACGATGCGCTCGGCGCGCTCCATCAACCCGCCCTTGGCGTCGAGCCCGAGCGACTCGGCCTTCGCCCGCTGGTACGAGATGATCGACGACACGGCCATCACGGCGAACGGCAGCATCACCATGTGCGACGACTGCTCGGACGCGAGGTACCAGCCGACGCCACCCAGCAGCACGGCGTCGGTGAGGCGGTCGATCGTCGAGTCGAAGAACGCCCCGCGCTGGCTCGCCGCGTTCGACGCCTTCGCCAGCGCGCCGTCGAGCAGATCGGGCAGCGCGGCGAGAATGACGAGCGCGAGACCGAGCAGCAGCTGGCCGAACGCGATCGCGACGGCCGCCCCGACACCGACGACGATGCCGACGACGGTGAGGTGGTCGGGCGTCAGCCCGGTGCGCTTCAGTCGGTTTCCGAGCGGCTTCACCGCCCGGTCGACCGGCACACGGAACTTGCCGTCGAACATGCGCCAAGGGTAGCGGCGCGCCGGCGACGCGCCCTTTCAACTGCGCAGTGCGCAGATGCCAGGCTGGGGCGATGAGCTCATCGTCACCTGAAGATCTGGCCATCGCCTTCCGCTCGTTCGACCGGCGATTCCGCGAAGCGCTCGGCGACAACAAAGCCGGCGCCGTGTCCGACCTCGCCGACACGCTCCGCGAGCACGTCGGTGCCGCGGCGGCCGCACTCGGTACCAGCGCCGACGCCGCATCGGTCGCCGACGAACTCGACCGCCGGCCGTCAGATCAGTGGGACGACGCCACGCTCGACGAGGTGCGACGTCACGCGCTCGAGGCGGGCGGCGTGCTGCGCAAGGTCGACGAGCGCTTCGCCGACCCCGGCGACGACGCCGGCGGTGCCAGCTCCGACACGTGGTGACGCCGCCGAGACCACCAGCGCCGCAGCGGATCAGCTCGCGTCGGGGTTGTCCTCGACGAGCGACTCCATGACTCGCCCGTCGACGGCGTCGACGAGCACGAGACCGCGCCGCAGCGGCGGCTCCTCGGCCGAGTAGCACAGCACTCGCCACGTCGGTCGACTGCGCAGGCCGTGCCACACCTGCTGCGCAGAGGCGTGCCCGACAGGGAAACCGACCGCTTGTTGCGCCGACACGAGCGCCTGGCGTTCGTCGACGCGCATCTTCCACCCCGACGAGATCGAGATGATGCCCGCCGCAGCGAGCGCGAGTGCCGCCCAACGCCAGCCATCGTTGACGACGACAGCGTCATCGGCAATCACGGCGACGACGAACACCAGCGCCGCAACCGCGAGGTAGATCGCACCGGGAATCCGCCGACGGCTGTTGTCGGGGAACTTGTAAGCCCCGACGTAACCGGCGGCGTTCAGGTCGTCGGGCAGCTCGTCGCGAACGTCGTCGTCACTCATCGCAGCGCCCAGGCTACGGCGTCGCCGGCCACGCCGATCTGATGCGAGCCGCCGTGACCGGGAGTGCTTCGGGGATCGTGCGCGTGTCTGCGGTCGCCGTCATGAAGTTGGAGTCACCGGCCCAGCGCGGCACGACGTGCACGTGGAGGTGCCGACTGACGCTGCCTCCTGCCACCTCTCCGAGATTGATCCCGACGTTCAACCCGTCGGGCTCGTAGACGGCCTTCAGCACGGCGACTGCCTGCGTCGTCGCACTCCACAGCGCCTGCTGTTCGTCGAGCGTCAGCTGCTCGAGGTCGGCGACCTCCCGGTACGGCAGCACCAGCAGGTGCCCGACCGAGTACGGGAAGCGATTGGCTACCACGAACACCGTGTCGCCGCGATGGACGATGTGGGTCTCCTCGTCGGGCAGGCCAGACGCGAGCAGCTGGGTGAAGATGCTCGGCCCACCGCCGTCGCCGTCCACGCCCTCACCGCTGCGCTCGCCGGCCGACTGCACGTACTCGGCACGCCAGCCGTTCCAGAGGCGGTCGAGCATCTGCTACGCCAGCGTGGGAGCGGGGACCACGGGATCGAGCTCCTCGCTGATCCGCTTCATGAACATCTCGAGCGGCACACCACGCTCCACCTCGCCACCGCGCGGGTTGACACCGACTGTGCCAGCGGCGACGTCGTCGTCACCGACCACGAGGACGTACGGCAGCTTCTCCATCTTCGCTGCACGAATCCGCTTGCCGAGGCCCTCGGTCGCGCCAACGACGTCGACACGCACGCGGGCCGCTGCGAGCGTGGCCGCGACCTGCTCGGCGTGGGCCCCGTGCGCGCTCGACACGGGCAGGACGCGTGCCTGCACCGGTGCCAGCCACGTGGGGAACGCGCCTGCATGGTGCTCGATGAGCACCCCGAAGAACCGCTCGATCGACCCGAGCAACGCCCGGTGCAACATGATCGGGCGGTGGCGCTCGTTGTCGGCGCCGACGTACTCGAGGTTGAACCGCTCGGGGTGGTTGAAGTCGACCTGGATCGTCGAGAGCTGCCACGACCGGCCGATGGCGTCGCGCACGTCGACGTCGATCTTCGGACCGTAGAAGGCGGCGTCGCCCTCCTTGATCTCGTACGGCAGCCCGTGGCGTTCGAGCGCCCGGCGCAGCGCGTCGGTCGCCTCGTCCCACGCGGCGTCGTCGCCGATGTACTTCTCGGGATCCTTCGTCGAGAGGTTGGCGGTGAACTCCTCGAAGCCGAACGTGCGCAGCACCGACAGGACGAAGTCGAGCAGGGACGCGATCTCGTCGCCGAGCTGCTCCTCGGTGCAGTAGATGTGGCTGTCGTCCTGGGTGAAGCCGCGGATGCGCATCAGCCCGTGCAGCGTGCCGGCGCGCTCGTAGCGGTACACCGTGCCGAGCTCGAACAGTCGCAGCGGCAGCTCGCGATAGCTGCGCTGACGTGCGTCGAACACGAGGCAGTGCATCGGGCAGTTCATCGGCTTGACGTAGTACGTCCCGTTGTCGAGCTCCATCGGGGGGTACATGCCGTCGGCGTACCACTCCAGGTGGCCCGACGTCTCGAACAGCTTGCCGTCCGTCAGGTGCGGCGTGTACACGAACTCGTAGCCGCCGTGACCGTGCCGGTCACGCATGTGGTCTTCCATCAGCTTGCGGATGAGCGCGCCCTTCGGATGCCATACGGCGAGGCCGCCGCCGAGCTGTCGGGGGAAGCTGACGAGGTCGAGCTCGTTGGCGAGCCGCCGGTGGTCGCGCAGCTCGGCCTCCGCAAGCTGATGGAGGTGATCGTCGAGCGCCTGGCGTGACTCCCACGCCGTACCGTAGATGCGCTGCAGCATCGGACCCTTCTCGTTGCCGCGCCAATAGGCGCCGGCGACCTTCTGCAGCTGGAAGTGACGCAACCGTCCCGTAGACGGCACGTGAGGCCCACGGCAGAGGTCGACGAAGTCGTCGGTGTTGCGATACACGCTGATCGTGCCGTCCCCCGCCACCTCGCCGCTGTCATCGGCGTCGGCCTCTGCACTGCGGACGCGCTCGATGATCTCGACCTTGTACGGCTGGTCGGCGAACAGCTCGACACCGTCGTCGATGGACATCTCGCTGCGCACGAACCGCTGGTCGGCGGCGATGATCGAGCGCATCTCGGCGCCGATCGCCTCGAGGTCGTCGTCGCTGAACGTTGCGCCGCCCGGCAGCTCGAAGTCGTAGTAGAAGCCGTTTTCGATGGCGGGCCCGATCGAGAACTTGGCGCCGGGGAAGAGCCGCGTGACCGCCTGGGCCATCACGTGCGCCGTGGAGTGTCGCAACACGTGGCGCCCCTCAGGCGAGCCGTCCGTGATGATCGCCACCTGTTCGCCACCGCGCAGCGGCCGATCGAGGTCGACCTCGTCGCCGTCGACGACTGCGGCGATCGCGGCCTTCGCCAGCCCGCGCCCGATCGATGCCGCGAGCGTCGCCGGTGTCGCCGGTTCGTCGATCGCGCGCTCGGAACCGTCGGGGAGTGTGATCGTGATCGACATGACCCCGACATTCTACGTATCAGGCTTCAGACCCGCCTTGTGGGAAACGTGACGAGGGAAGCGCCAGCGACGAGTCACACGCGGCGCGAGGAGAAAGCGAAGCGGACGACGAGCCCGCCAGACAGTGAGGAGAAAGCGAAGCGGACGACGAGCCCGCCAGCAGATCGGCAGCTCAGCTCGCGACGGCGACGAGCTCGCGGTCTTCGATGCCCGCCGGTTCGACCACGGGATCGCTGACGTGGCCGGGACGAGACGGCTCGACCGGCTGCGCGGCGTCCTCACCGGCGTAGCGGTTGACGTACTCCTGCCCACTCAGCTCCCGGATCTCGAACATCACCTCGTCGATCATCGACCGCCAGGCGAGGTGCTGCTCTCCCCTCCCGGCATACCGCTCGGGCCTGACCGGCCGTCCGATGCGGATCGCAGCAGGACGGAACAGGCGCGGCAGCTTGGCGTCGGGCGGCTGGATCTCGACGGTGCCCGAGATGCCGACCGGATAGATCGGGCATCCGACCTCCATTGCCAGCCGAGCGGCGCCGGACCGACCCTTGTGGAGCTTGCCGTCGCGGCTGCGCGTGCCCTCGGGGAAGATGCCGAACAGTTCGCCGCGGCGGAGCACCTGCAGCGCGGTGTCGAGCGCCGCCTGCGATCGCTCGCCGCCAGCGCGGTCGATGGGGATCATCCCCATCGCCGGGAAGATGTACTTCGTCTTCCACGAATCCATGTACTCGGCTTTGCCGACGAAGCTGACGTTGCGGGGCAACGTCAGCATCAAGAACGCGGAGTCGAGGAACGACACGTGGTTCGGGGCGAGGATCGCCGGGCCCGACTCGGGAAGGCCGTCGAAGCCTTCGAGCGTGAGGTCCCACAGCCGGTTGGCGACCGGGCGCAGCGCACGCCGCGCGCGGCGTTGCGCCGCCCCCGCCCCGGTGTGCTCTTTCACGTGCTGGCCTCGATCACGCCGCGAATGCTAGGCGTCGCCGGTGTCAGCTGTCAGCACTCGTTGTGAAGATCGCGTGAAGCGGTCGCCTGCGGCAAGCGGCACACCGACGAGCTCGGCTGCGGCCACGATCGGCTTGCCGCGCCGGGCGGCGTCGTCGATCAGCGCCACTGCGGCCGGCGTGTCGAGGTCGTCGTCGAGAGCGCTGCGAACGTCGTCGAGGACGCCGCCGTCGCCGGGAGCGTCGTCGGCTGCCGCCGCGGCCCAAC
>JACDGA010000450.1 GCA_013815505.1 Acidimicrobiia bacterium | reverse complement strand
TGAGCACCTCGGCCCCCTCGGCCTTGTCGAGTCCGGTGACGCAGGCGACGCGCGCCTTGCCGTCGATGAGCACCGTGCAGCAGCCGCACTGACCCGACGGCGCGCAGCCGTCCTTCGTCGACGTGATTCCGCACTCGACGCGAAGCGCGTCGAGGAGGTGCTCGTGGTGGTCGCCGACGGTGACCTGGTTGCCGTTGAGGGTGAACGTCGTCATGTCGGGGATCGTCCCTTTGGCTCGGTGATGGCGTGGTACACGTCGGGGCGGCGGTAGCGCTCGAAGTCGAACAGTGTCTGCTTGTAGGTGGCGCAGAAGTCGAGATCGCACTCGGCGACGATCAGTTCGTCGCCTGTGGTGATCGCCTGCGCCACGATCTGGCCGGAGGGGGCGACGATCACGCTCTGGGCGAGCGAGTCGACGCCCTCCTCGTTGCCACCCTTGGCGACGCCGACGACCCACGTGCCGTTCTGGTAGGCGCCGGACTGCATCACGAGGTGGTTGTGGAACCCGGCGAGGGCGTTCTGCGTCGGATCGGGGGCGTAGTGCAGCGGCGTGTTGTAACCGATCACGATCAGCTCGACACCGGCGAGACCCATGACGCGGTACGTCTCGGGCCAGCGACGGTCGTTGCAGATCGCTGCCCCGACGCGCCCGCCGAACGCCTCCCACACCCCGAAGCCGTCAGGCGATTCCTCGAAGTAGTAGCGCTCGAGGTGCTGGAACGGTCGGTCGGGCTCGTTCGACTCGTGCCCTGGGATGTGCACTTTGCGGAACGTGGCGACGGTCGATCCGTCGCGCTCGACGATCCTGTAGGAGTTGTAGCGGTGACCGTCAGGCGTGAGCTCGGCGTAGCCGAGCACGAATCCCACCTCGAGGCGCTGGGCCTCGTCAAACAGCGGCTTCGTGGCCGCTGAGGGCATCTCCGTCTCGTAGTAGTGGTCGAACTCGCCGACGCGCTCGCTGTGCCAGCGGGGGAAGAACGTCGTCAGCGCCAGCTCGGGGAAGACGACGAGGTCACACCCTCGGTCGGCACCGTGGCGGAGCAGCACGAGCAGCCGCTCGACCACGTCCTCGCGTGCGTCGTTGCGCCCGATCGGTCCGAGCTGCGCGCCGGCGACGGTGACGATGCGACTCACGATCGCGCTCCCCTGCCCGTCTCGAAGTCGGTCTCGGCGAGTCGCAACATCGTGCGCGCCAACACGTTGGCGCCGGCGGCGATGTCGTCGGGTGCGGTGTGCTCGGCGGGGTTGTGGCTGATGCCGCCCACCGAGGGGACGAAGATCATCCCGGAGGGACAGATCCTCGCCATCATCTGCGCGTCGTGGCCTGCACCTGCGGGCAGATGCATCGTCGTGTGACCTGCCGAGGCGGCGATCTCCTCGACGAGGTCGACGACGCGACCATCGAACTCGACCGGTTCGAACCTGGCGAGCGCCTCGGTGGCGACCTCGACGTCCTCGTCGGCAGCTGCCAGGCGGACGAACTCGGCGATCTTGGCCTCGACGCCGGCCAGCACGGTGTCGTCGGTGTTGCGCACGTCGACGGTGATCGTCGCCCGTGCCGCGACGACGTTGACCAGATTCGGGTGCAGCTCGATGCGACCGACGGTACCGACCTGCGGCGGGCCGATCTCGTCGACGAGGTCGCGGACGAAGGCGCCGACCCGCATCGCCACCAGTCCTGGATCACGGCGGTACGACATCGGCGTCGTGCCGGCATGGTTCGACTGGCCGGTGAACGTGTACTGCGTCCACGAGATGCCCTGCACGCCGGTGACGGCGCCGATGCCGATGCCCTGGCGTTCGAGAACGGGGCCTTGCTCGATGTGGTACTCGACGAACGCGTGCGGGACGGGGCCCGGCACCGGTGACGTGCCGCGGTAACCGATCCGGTCGAGCTCGTCGCCGAGCACGGCGCCGTCGATGGCGACAGCATCGAGCGCCTCCTCCAGTTGCAGGCCGCCGGCGTAGACGAGGCTGCCGAGCATGTCGGGTGCGAAGCGAGCGCCCTCCTCGTTGGTGAAGAAGGCGACGGCGAGCGGACGTGCCGGTTCGACGCCGGCGTCGAGCACCGACTCGATGACCTCGAGTCCTGCCAGCACACCGAGGTTGCCGTCGTAGCGGCCGCCGGTGGCGACGGTGTCGATGTGCGACCCGGTCAGCACCGCTCCCGCCACCGTCTCCGCGCCGAGCACGCCGTAGACGTTGCCGATGGCGTCGACAGCGACGTGGAGTCCGAGGTCGCGCATCCACGTCGTCACCAGATCGCGGCCATCCCGGTCGGCGTCGGTGAGCGCCAGGCGTGCGCATCCCTCCGTTCCCTCGATGGCACCGATCGCTGCCAACTCCGCCAACCGACGCTGCAGCCGCTCTGCGTCGATGACGACGCGCACGTCATCCACCCTGGCCGGGTGGTCTCGAACAAGGCGGCCCACGTCTCTCAACGT
>JACDGA010000449.1 GCA_013815505.1 Acidimicrobiia bacterium | reverse complement strand
TCTTCGCCATGGGCATCCTCGCCGTGCTGTGGGCGGTGGTGGTGTTCTCGATCGCGTTCGGTGACGCTGGTGACGCCGGCTGGTTCGGCAGCTTCGAGTACGCCTTTCTGAAAGACGTGCCGGTCGGCGTCCCCGATCCCGAGGGCTTCCTCGGGTTCCTGACGATCCCGTTCGTGCTCTTCGCCGCCTACCAGATGACGTTCGCGATCATCACGCCGGCGCTGATCTCCGGGGCGACGGCAGACCGGATGAAGTTCTCGGCCTACGCGATCTTCATCAGCCTGTGGCTGATCCTCGTCTACGGCCCCGTGGCCCACTGGGTGTTCGGTGGCGGCAAGCTCGCCTCATGGGGGGCGCTCGACTTCGCCGGCGGTACCGCCGTGCACATCAACGCCGGCGCCGCAGCCCTCGCCGTCGTGATCGTGCTCGGTGCACGCAAGGGCCACGGCACCGAGCCGATGCCGCCGCACAACCTTCCGCTGACGATGCTCGGTACCGGAATCCTGTGGTTCGGGTGGGCGGGGTTCAACGCCGGCTCGGCGCTCGCCGCTGACGGGATCGCCGCCAACGCGATCATGAACACGTTCCTCGCCGCCTCGGCTGCGATGCTCGGTTGGCTCCTCGTCGAGCGCCTCCGCAGCGGGCACGCCACGACGCTCGGTGCCGCCTCGGGTGCCGTCGCCGGCCTCGTGGCGATCACGCCGTGCGCCGGGTTCGTCGGCGGGATGGCGCCGATCTACATCGGTGCGTTCGCCGGTGCGGTGTGCTACCTCGCCCTCGGACTGAAGTCGCTGCTGCGCCTCGACGACAGCCTCGACGTCATCGCCGTACACCTCGTCGGCGGCCTCGTCGGATCGATCCTGCTCGGGTTCTTCGCCGACGACGCGATAAATTCGGTGGTGGTCAACGAGGGCATCTTCGTCGGCGGTAACGGAGCGCTGCTGTGGGACCAGATCGCCGCCAGCGCCGTCACGCTCGGCTACAGCTTCGTCGCCAGCTTCGTCATCGCCAAGGTGCTCGACATGACGATGGGCATCCGGGTCGACAGTGCCGCAGAGGACGACGGTCTCGACCTCAGCCAGCACGCCGAGGCGGCATACGCGTAAGTGGCGGGCTCCGGCGCCGCTGCGCTTCGCCGTCGCGCCGCGTGTGGCTCGTCGCTCAATGCTTGTGCGCTTGGGTTGTCAACACGTCGACGGCCTCGTCGGGAGTGGTGACCCAAGACAGGTTGAGTTCCTGGTCGTCGGTGAAGAGGCGTTCGAGGACGGCGCGGACTTGGTAGTCGGTTGACCAGTAGCCGTCGATGTCGAGGAAGACCATGGGACTGAAGCGGTCGCCGACGGTCGTGTAGTAGTTCTGCGCCGCGTCCTGGAAGATCTCCTGCAGCGTGCCCGCCTTGCCCGGTGCGAACACGACGCCTGCGGTGGCGACGGCCAGGAGACCGTCCTCGCGCACGGAGTTCTCGAAGTACTTGGCGTGCGAGGTCGCCAGCGGAGTCGGCGGCTCGTGGCCGTAGAGCCAGGTCGGGATGCCGATGCTCGCACCGGGGTTCGCAGCCGTGCGGGCGGCGACGTCGAAGGCGGGTGCCTGCCAGGCGTGGAGCCGGGCAATCTCAGCCGGCACGACGTCGCCGGTGGTGTCGAACAGCACGTCGGCGCGTCGGAACGGGAAGGCGTCGGTGGTGTCGGGCGGGCCGGCTCTCATCATGGCCAGCGCGTCGTCGAGCGCGAGGTCGCCGCCGGCGCACCTGGCGCCGAGATGCGTTGCCTCCATCGCGCCGGGACCTCCGCCCGACAGCATCGTGAACCCGTTGCCCGCCAGCCGGAGCGACAGCTCGGCGATCATCGCGTACTCGTTCGAGCTTCGGGTGAGGTCGTGACCGCCCATGATCGCAACGGGCTGGGCGTCGCGGATGGCCTCGTCGAGCAGCCACGTCACCGAGACGTCGTGAGCGGCCCTCGCCTCGGCCACCTCGCGCGTCGACGGCGTCCGTGTGCCCTGGGTGCGGGCCGTACGGTACGTCACGAAGTCGAACGTGCGCGCCGTCGACATCGGGTCGTCCTCGTCCCAGCCGGCGTAGAGGTCGTCGGCGGTGTAGAGGCGGTCGGGCGGAGGCGGGACGTCGCTCATCGCCGGCCATGTTGCCATCGCGCGGTCGGCTGCCGTCGCCGCTCACCCGGGTGACATCAGCGCGTCGGCACCGGGATGGTGCGCGGCGGGTACAACGGGTTGGGCGCGGTCTGGATAGTGGCGCCGAGATGCGACGCACAATCCCACGGCAGCGACCGACGCCGGGATCAGCAGCGACAGTGCGACGCCCGAGCCGGTCGCGAGGTCGCGGCCATCGGTGAATGTGACGGCGGCACCCGTCAGGCCGGCACCGAGGGCGATCCCGAGGTTGTCGGAGAGCTGCAGTGCTGCGGTGTGCCACCCGAGTCGTGACTC
>JACDGA010000100.1 GCA_013815505.1 Acidimicrobiia bacterium | reverse complement strand
GCCTCGCGGATCGGGTTGCGGGACACGTCGTAGCGCGCCGCGATCTCCTCTTCGACGAGTCGCTCGCCGTGCGCGTAGGTTCCATCGATGATCGAAGCTCGCAAGGCATCCAATACCGCCTGGCGCAACGGGAGGTGCAGTGAGCCAACGGTCGCCAGTGGTCCGTGGTCGAGGTCCGGCGCCGTTTCGCCCCCCGTCGCACCCGATGACGCTTCCCATTGACGGCGCACCTCGTTCACTGTATACAATATTCACTATCCCGAAAAGCGCGGGGTACGGCGTCGAAACATTGGGTCTCGACGCTGGGGGACCAACGGGCCCGCCCGGCCCGTTTCGATCACAGAACAGGGGGAGCCGATGCGCTCACGATGGAGGTGGATGGCGCCGATCGTCGTCCTCGGCATGATCGCCGCAGCGTGCGGTGGTGACGACGAGGGTGGCGACGGCACCACTGCGGAGAGTTCGGCCGGGAGCACGGGTTCCACGAGCGGTGGGACCGCCGGCGGCACGCCGGTGGAAGGTGCGGAGATCACGATCGCGCTCGGATCCGAGCCGACCAGCCTCGATCCCCACATCGTCGACGACGGCGGCGAGCGGGCGATCAACGACAACATCTACGAGACCCTGCTGACGAGGACGCCCGAGGGCGAGCTCGCTGCCGGTCTCGCCACCGAGCTTCCCACCCGCGTTGACGACACGACGTGGGAGTTCACGCTGCGCGAGGGCGTCACGTTCCACAACGGTGACCAGTTCAACGCCGAGTCCGTGGTGGCGACGATCAACCGGATGGTCGGCCTCGTCGAGCGCGGTGAGACCGACAACGACGGCTTCTATGCCACGCTCACCGGCGCAGAAGCCGTGGACGAGACCACGGTGAGGATCACGACGAACGGGCCGGACGGCGTGCTGCCGGCACGGATGTACTGGTTGAAGCAGATCCCTGCCAGCGAGGAGGAGACGCCGGACCTGTCCGACGCGCCCGTCGGCACGGGCCCCTACACGTTCGTGAGCCGCAACCAGGGTGTCAGCATCGAGCTGGAGGCGAACGGCGACTACTGGGGCGAGGCGCCCGCCGTCACCGGTGTCACCTACGAGTTCGCCGACGACGCCGCGACGCGCCTCGCCGGGTTGAAGTCGGGCAAGTACGACGTGATCACGAACCTCGCTCCCCAGGACGTCGAACAGGCACCGAAGTACGTCACCGGCAAGGGCCAGGAGCACCCGATCCTCCTGCTCGACGCCGACGACGGCATCACGGCCGACATCAGCGTGCGCAAGGCGCTGAACCTCGCCGTCGACAAGGACGCGCTGGCCAACGACCTGTTCGGCGGGTTCGCCAGCGTCGACGCCGGCCAGCTGCTGTCCGAGTCGATCCTCGGCTACAACGACACGCTGACGCCGTACGCCTACGACCCTGACGAGGCCAAGCGCCTCCTCGAGGAAGCCGGCGTCGACGGCGCCTCCATCCAGCTCGTCGGCGAGTCCGGGCGCTGGTTGAAGGACCGCGAGCTGCTCGAGGCGATCGCCGGCTACTGGTCGGCCGTCGGCCTCGACGTCCAGCTCGAGGTGCTCGAGTTCGGCGCCTACCTCGACGTGCTGTTCGACCGCGAGAACCGGGCTGACTCGATCTACGTGTCCAGCTCGAACGACCTGCTCGACCCCGAACGCCAGCTCGCGACGTACTACGAGGCGGGTGGGATCGGATCGTCGAACACGAACAGCGAGATGGCCGACCTGATCGCTGCCGGGCGCACCGAGCTCGACGAGGAGGCGCGGGCGACGATGTACCAGGAGGCCGTGAAGATCGCCTACGACGAGGCGCTGTTCGTCTACCTCGTGAACAACGAGGACATCTACGGTCTCGCGGAGAACGTCGAGTTCCAGCCGCGCGTCGACTCGAAGCTGCTCGTCTCGGCGATGTCGGTGACCGAGTAGGAGGCCAAGGCCAGAGTGCGGGAGGTGACGTGGGTCGGTACCTGAGCCAACGACTGGGTCAGGGGATCGTCGTCATCCTCGGCGTCACCACGTTGGTGTTCGTCGTGACGAGGATGATTGGCGATCCGGTCAACTTCATCCTCCCGCTCTCCGCCTCGGAGGAGCAGCGCGCTGCGCTGCGCAGTGATCTCGGGTTCGACCGCTCGATCCTCTCGCAGTTCGGGTCGTTCCTGCGCGACGCCGTACGGCTCGACTTCGGGAACTCCACCTACTTCCGCAACGAGGACGCGCTCGACGTCGTGATGCGCTTCCTCCCCAAGACGCTGCAGCTCGCGGCGGCCGGGATGGTGATGGCACTGCTGCTGTCCGTCCCGCTCGGCGCCATCGCCGCGTTGCGTCCGGGCGGCCTGCTCGACAAGTTCCTCGTCACGCTCAGCCTCATCGGGCTCGCCACGCCGCAATTCTTCCTCGGCCAGGTGATCCTGCTGCTGACGAGCGTGAAGTTCAACCTCGTGCAGTTCGGCGACGGTCCATGGACGCACCTCATCTTCCCCGCGCTCACACTCGCGCTCCCCGCCATCGGACGCCTGACGATGGTGACCAGATCGGCGATGATCGACGAGCTCAACAGTCAGTACGTCAAGGCGGCGCGCGCCAAGGGCGTCGCCGCCCGCCGCATCGTCGGCGTGCACGCGTTGCGCAACGCAGCGATCCCGTTCGTGACGCTGTTCGGCTGGGAGGTCATCAGGGCGCTCGCCGGGTACACGCTCGTGGTCGAGGCGGTGTTCGACTGGCCAGGACTCGGCGACCTGGCGATCCTCGCCATCCGGGAGCGTGATTTCTTCCTGATCCAGACGATCGTCTTCATCGTCGCGATCATGGTCGTGCTGATCAACATCGCCATCGACGTCGCCTACAAGATCGTCGACCCACGGGTGAAGCTCTGATGAGCGAAGCGAATCCCAGGCGCGCCGGCGCAACTGCGACGGACGAGTTCTCTGCTCGCCAGCAGGAGGTCGACGAGGCGCGGGCGAGCGAGGAGGGCCAGGAAGGCCGGCCATACGAGCTGCGGGCCGCGACGCAGGGAATCTTTGGTGAGCTGCGCGCCGACAAGGCGGGACTGCTGGCGGCGATCTTCCTCACCATCGTGCTCATCGGCGCCGTGTTCGCACCTTGGCTCGCGCCGCAGGGTCCCGTCGAGGGAAATCCGTCGACTGCGAGCATCGACCCGATCTGGGCCGGTGGCACCTGGGCACACGTTCTCGGCACCGACGCCCAGGGGTACGACGTGCTGTCGCGGTTGATGTACGGCGCACGAACCACGTTGCTGATCGGCTTCGCCGTCGTGCTCATCGCCGGATTGTTCGGCGTGACGCTCGGCCTGATCGCGGGCTACCGGGGCGGGCGCACCGACCGCTGGTTGATGCGCTGGGTCGACGTGCAGGTGGCGTTCCCCGGTCTGCTGATCGCGCTGATCATGATCGCCGTCCTCGGCCCGTCGAAGACGTCGTTGATCTTCGTGCTCTCGTTCAACGGGTGGATGGTGTACGCCCGCATGACTCGTGGCGTCGTGCTCGCCGCAAAGGAACGCCCGTACGTGGAGGCGGCAGAGATGGTGGGCTGCCGTCCGCGAAGGGTGATGTTCGTGCACATCCTCCCCAACCTCACGTCGTCGCTCGTGACGCTTGCCGTGCTCGAGTTCGCCCGCATCATCCTCGCCGAGGCGACGCTGTCGTTCCTCGGCCTCGGGTTGCAGTTCCCCGAGGTGTCACTCGGCGTGATGGCCAACGGCGGACGCGATTCCTTCTTCTCGCTCCCACGTCTGGCGATCATCCCGGGCGTCGTCATCACACTGATCGTGCTCGCCGTCAACTTCCTCGCCTCGTGGTTGCGCGTCGTGTTCGATCCGCAGGAGCGCGAGAAGCGCTTCGCCGCCGGCGCCACCACCGCCGCCACCACCGTCGAGGGCGCTGCAACGTGATTGGTCCGCCAGACGACGCGCCGGTGCTGGAGGTGGATCACCTGCAGATCGACTTCGTCACACGCCGAGGCACGGTGCACGCCGTGCGCGACGTCAGCTTCACGATCGCCCACGGCGAGACCGTCGGCCTCGTCGGCGAGTCGGGTTCCGGCAAGAGCGTGACGGCGCAGGCGCTGCTCGGCATGATCGAGCTGCCCGGCAAGATCGTCGGCGGCGACGTGCGCTGGAAGGGCGAGTCGCTGGTGCACGGCCCCGGGGTGCGCAGGACTATCGAGCGCGTGCGCGGCGCCGAGATCGCGATGGTGTTCCAGGATCCGATGACGTCGCTCGACCCGGTGTTCACCATCGGCAGCCAGATCGTCGAGGTGCTGAGGCGCCACCGCCGGCTCGGCCGCAAGGCGGCGAAGGCGAGGGCGGTGGAGCTGCTCGATCTCGTCGGCATCGCCAACCCGGCGGCGCGAATCAAGCAGTACCCGTTCGAGATGTCGGGCGGGATGCGTCAGCGCGTGCTCATCGCCATGGCGCTGGCGTGTGAACCGGCGCTGCTCGTCGCCGACGAACCGACGACGGCGCTCGACGTCACCATCCAGGCGCAGATTCTCGAGCTGATCGCCGAGCTGCAACGCGAGCTCCAGCTGGCGGTCTTGCTCATCACACACGACCTCGGTGTCGTCGCCGGCGTGTGCGATCGGGTGGCGGTGATGTACGCCGGCAAGATCGTCGAGGATGCGCCCGCCGCCGACCTCTACGCCGAGCCGGCGCATCCCTACACGGCCGGTCTGCTGGGCTCCACACCTCGGCTCGACATCGTCCTCGATCGCCTCGTCGCGATCGAGGGTGCGCCGCCCGACCTGCGCCTGCCGCCGCCCGGCTGCGCCTACGCCACGCGCTGCCCGCACGCCGTCGAGCGCTGCGAGGCCGAGCAACCCTCGCTCGAGCGGTTCGTCGCGCTGCCCCTCGCCGGCGAGGCGTCCGAGGAGGATGCCGTCCTCGCCGAGGACGAGCTCGACGATCCAGCTCGCACCGGGAGGACCGTCGCCTGCTTCCGCGCCGACGACCTCCGCCGTCAAAGGGTCTCGGCGTGACGTCGGCGACGTCGGCGACGTCCACGACGTCGACCGACCCGGCCCGAACGGGCAGGCCCGTGCCGTCTGACGAGTTGCTCGTCGAGGTCGACCGTCTGTCGATCAACTTCCCGGTCGGCCGTTCGGGGTTCTGGGGCCAGCACCAGCAGTGGGTGCACGCCGTCGACGACGTGTCGTTCGGCATCCGCCGCGGTGAGACGCTCGGGTTGGTCGGTGAGTCCGGCTCCGGCAAGACGACGATCGGCAGGGCGATCCTGCGCCGCATCGAACCGTCGTCGGGCTGGATCCGGTTCCGCGGGCAGTACATCACCGACACGAAGGGCGAGGAGCTGCGCAGGCTGCGTCAGTACATGCAGCTCGTCTTCCAGGACCCGTACGCCTCGCTCAACCCAAGGATGACCGTCCTGCAGCTCGTCGCCGAGCCGCTCGTCGTGCACGGCCGGGCGAAGTCGATCGACGCTGCACGGGGGGACGTGGTCAAGTTGCTCGGGCGGTGCGGGCTCCCCGAGGACGCTGCCGACCGTCACCCGCACGCTTTCTCCGGCGGTCAGCGTCAACGCATCGGCATTGCGAGGGCACTGGCGCTACGGCCGGCCTTCATCGTCGCCGACGAGCCCGTCTCGGCACTCGACGTGTCGGTCCGGGCGCAGGTGGTCAACCTGCTCCAGGACCTGCAGCACGAGCTCGGGCTGACCTACCTGTTCATCGCCCACGACCTCTCCGTCGTCCGCCACATCTCGCACCGCATCGCGATCCTCTACGCCGGCAAGCTCGTCGAGCTCGCCGACTCCGATTCCGTGTACGAGTCGCCACGCCACCCATACACGGAGGCGTTGCTGTCGAGTGTGCCGATCCCCGATCCGCCGCTGCAGCGCGCACGGCGCAGGATCGTGCTGCAGGGCGAGATCCCCAACCCGATCCACCCTCCGCCAGGCTGCCGGTTCCAGACCAGGTGCCCGCTCGCACAGGATCGCTGCCGGCACGAGGCCCCGCCACTCGAAGAGAAGGCCCCCGGTCACTGGGCGGCGTGCTTCTTCCGGTAGGACAGGAACCGAGATGACCGACCAGGAGACGGCGAAGGATGTCGCCCCGGCACCGTCCGAGGCTCGTGCGTTGACCCCGATCATCGTCGTCGGGGTGTTCGCCGGCTTCCTCGCCGGCCTGTTCGGCGTCGGCGGCGGGATCCTGATCGTGCCAGGTCTCGTGCTTGCCGCCGGGATGAGCCAGCGCCTCGCGCACGGCACGTCGCTCACGGCCGTGGTGCCGATCTCGATCGCTTCGCTCGTCACGTACTCCGCGCACGACAACGTCGACTGGCCCGTCTCGCTGTGGCTCGCCATCGGCGCCGTGGCGGGGGCGGTGATCGGTACGAGGCTGCTGCACGTGCTGCCCCACCGCACGCTCGGCATCTGCTTCGTGGTGGTGCTGATCGTGTCCGCCGCCCGACTGTTCATCGAGGTCGACGCCGACGGACGCGACGAGCTGGCCGTCGGGATGGTGCTTGCGCTGCTCGGCCTCGGTCTCGCCGCCGGAATCCTCGCCGGGCTGCTCGGCGTGGGCGGCGGGATCATCATGGTGCCGGCGATGATCATCTTGTTCGGTATCCCGCCTGCGGTGGCCAAGGGCACCTCGGCGGCGGTGATCATCCCGGCGGCGGTGATGGGCACACTCCGCAACCGCAAGACGGGCAACACCGACATGCGGTCGGCGTCGATCATCGGCGTTGCCGGCATCGTCACCGC
>JACDGA010000448.1 GCA_013815505.1 Acidimicrobiia bacterium | reverse complement strand
GGCCGATCCGTCGGCCGAGGTCGAGCTGCAGACGACGTCAGCGACCCGCGAGGGCGACGGCACGCTGAAGTTCGGCACGCTGCTGCCGGAGACGGGTTCGCTCGCCTTCCTCGGACCACCCGAGTTCGCAGGTGTCGAGCTCGCCATCGCTGACGTGAACGCAGCGGGCGGGGCGCTCGGCAATGACGTCGAGATCGTCCAGGGCGACTCCGGCGACACGAGCACCGACCTTGCCAGCCAGACGGTCGACCGTCTTCTCGGTGAGGACGTCGACGCCATCGTCGGCGCCGCCTCGTCGGGTGTGTCGCTGACCGTGGTCGACAAGATCACCGATGCCGGTGTCGTGCAGTTCAGCCCGGCCAACACGTCCGAAGAGCTGAGCGACTACGACGACGACGCGCTGTACTTCCGCAACGCGCCGCCGGACTCGCTGCAGGGCCCGACGGTCGCCAACCTCGTCATCGAGGACGGCAACGCCTCGGCGTACATCCTCGCACTCGACGACGCCTACGGCACCGGCCTCGCCGACGCCGTGGAGGCGACGTTGACCGAGGGCGGAGTCGAAGTCGTCGACAAGGTCATCTACGACCCGAAGGCTGCGAGCTTCGACAGCGAGGTCGGTGCGATCGCCAGCGCCGATCCTGACGCCATCGTGCTCATCACGTTCGATGAGGGCAGCCGCATCTTGCGGGCCATGGACGAGCGTGGCGTGGGCCCGACGGCGAAGGCCGTCTACGGCGTCGACGGCAACATGGGTAACGCACTCGGCACGAACTTCGACGGCGGAACCTGATCACCTGATCAGCTGACGTCGCCGGCATCGAGCCGACGAACCAGAGCGAGGGCCCTCGGGAAACCGGGGGCCCTCTCTCGCGCCCGGCAGTCAGCAGTGAACGTGCCGGAGCGCCAGCGACGAGTCGCACGCGGCGCGAGGAGAAAGCGAAGCGGACGGCTATCGACAGCCTGCGCACGCCAGCATTACGTAAGCGGCTGGAGGCTCGCGAGGATCGTCGGGTAGAACTCGGCGACGGTGGGATGGATCGGGAGCATCTCGGCGAGGACGTGGTACGAGGCATCGGCATGCATCAGGGCACTGACGATCTGCACGATCTCATCGCCGGAGATGCCGAGCACCGATGCACCGAGGAACCGTTCGGTATCGGTGTCGACGAGGACGCTGATGTGCCCGTCGGTCTCGCCGTCGAGCGCAGCTCGCGTCACGTCGGACATCGGGATCGTCGCCTTGCTCACGCTCCGTCCCGACTCCCTCGCCTCGCGCTCGGTCATGCCGACCCGTCCGAGCGGCGGATCGGTGAACACCGCGTACGTCGGGATGCGGTCGTCCGCCGTGCGCTGCCCACCCTCGAGGTGATCGATAAGGATCTCGTAGTCCTGGTACGACGTGTGCGTGAACGCGCCACGGGCGTTGATGTCGCCGAGCGCCCAGATGCCCTCGACGGCGGTGCGGAACACACCGTCGGTGGACACGAACCCACGGTCGTCGGTCTGCAGGCCGACTCGGTCGAGGTCGAGGCGATCGGTGTTCGGGGTTCGCCCGATCGCGACGAGGAGGTGCGAGCCGTCGATCGGTTCGCCGCCGGCGATGTGGACACGCACGCCGTCGCCGAGCGCCTCGATCCGCTCGACCGTCGTCGAGGTGCGGAACTCGATGCCTTCGGCGGTCAGGAAGCGGGTGATCTCGGCGGCAACATCGGCGTCCTCGCGTGCGGCGATCCGCTCGCCGCGCTCCACGATCGTGACAGAGCTCCCGAAGCGGGCGAAGAGCTGCCCGAACTCGAGGCCGATGTAGCTGCCGCCGAGGATCACGA
This sequence comes from Acidimicrobiia bacterium, assembly GCA_013815505.1. GTDB lineage: Bacteria > Actinomycetota > Acidimicrobiia > Acidimicrobiales > Ilumatobacteraceae > JACDHN01. Next base: position 624 of record JACDGA010000448.1, on the reverse strand, counting down.
GATGGTCCGGGAGCGCCTCGAGGTGCAGGACGCGGTCGTTGTCGAGCCACTGGACATCGTCGAGACCGGGGATCGGCGGCTTCGTGGCACGGGTGCCGACGTTGAGGAACACGTCGCCGGCAGTCAACAAGCGATCCCCGACGTCGATCTCGAACGCAGAACCGGAGCGACCGGTGAACCTGGCCTCGCCGTACAGCATCGTCAACCCGTCGGTGTGCGCGAGGGACTCGGCGTGCCCGTCGACCCATCCGTCGATGAGCGCGTCCTTACGGGCCATCACAGCGGCGAAGTCGACCGTGACCTCACCCGTGCGTACGCCGTGGCGCCCGGCTGTCCGTGCGAGGTGCGCGACCCTGGCCGACGCCCGCAACGCCTTGGTCGGGCGGCAGCCCCGGTTCAGGCATGTCCCACCCACCTTGTCGGCCTCGACCAAGGCGACTTTTCTGCCGGAGTGGACCAGCTGGTTGGCGATGCCGGGGCCGGCTTGGCCCGCCCCGATCACGATGGCGTCGAACGAGACGGCCTCGACGGCGGCGGCGGAGGTGGTCTGGCTCACGGTCAGGCTCCTTCAGGTGGTTGGTGCGGGCACCACAGTCGCGCGTTCCGGCAGCCCGCTGCCGCCGT
>JACDGA010000447.1 GCA_013815505.1 Acidimicrobiia bacterium | reverse complement strand
AGACGATCGCCGAGATCGCCGAGGCGGAGGGACTCGATCCTCAGGACGTCATCGACACACTCGTCGAAGAGGCGCAGGCCAACCTCGACGAACGGCTCGAACGGCGCAGCGAGAACCTCGAAGAGCGTGTCACCGACCTCGTCAACGGCGAGCTGCGCGACGGCAGCGACGACGAGGACGAGAACGACGAGGCCGTCACGACGACAACCGGATGAGCTGACGCGGGCCGAGGGAAACGCCAGCGACGAGGCGCACAAGGCGCGGTGGTGGTGGGGTGGCGAGGAGAAAGCGAAGCGGACGAGCACCAGCCGCCTGCGCACGCAACGTCATAGTCCCAGGTCTCTGCCGATGATCTCCTTCATGATCTCGGTGGTGCCGCCGTAGATGCGTGTGACGCGGGCGTCGGCGAAGGCACGGGCGACGGGGTACTCGGTCATGTAGCCGTAGCCGCCATGCATCTGCACGCAGGCGTCGACGACCTTGCCCTGCATTTCGGTGCACCACCACTTCGCCATCGCCGCCTCGACGGCGGTCAGCTCGCCGGCATTGAGGGCCAGGACGCAACGGTCGACGAAGTGCTCGGCGATCGTGATCTCCGTGGCGAGCGTGGCCATCGTGAAGCGGGTGTGCTGGAACGTGCCGATCGGCTGCCCGAAGGCCGTGCGCTCGCCCACATAGGCCAGGGTCTCGTCGAACGCTGCGCGGGCGGCAGCGACTGCGGTGGCGGCGATCGAGAGCCGCTCCCGGGGCAGCTTGCCGACGAGGTAGCGGAAACCCATCCCTTCGTCGCCGAGCAGGTTGGCGGCTGGCACCCGGACGTCGGTGAAGAACAGCTCCGCGGTGTCCTGGGCATGGATGCCGATCTTGTCAAGGTTGCGTCCCCGCTCGAAGCCCTCCATGCCGCGCTCCACGACGACGAGCGACATCCCGGCGTGGCGCTGTGAGGTGTCGGTCTTCACGGCGGTGACGATCAGGTCGGCGTTGATGCCGTTCGTGATGAACGTCTTCGACCCGTTGACGACGTAGTCGTCGCCGTCACGGATGGCCGTCGTCGACATCGAGGCGAGATCGGAGCCGATGCCCGGCTCGCTCATCGCAACGGCGGTGATCAGCTCGCCCGAGCAGATGCCGGGCATCCAGCGTGCGAGCTGCTCGTCGTCGCACAGCGACAGGAAGTACGGCAGGACGATGTCGTTGTGGAGCGTCCAGCCGAGCCCTGCGGCGTTCACACCGCCGCGCTGCACCTCTTCGGCGATCACGAGGTTGTAGCGGAAGTCGTCGACGCCTCCCCCGCCGTACTGCTCTGGCGCCGACATCGCAAGGAAGCCGTTGGCACCGGCCTTCGTGAACATCGCCCGGTCGACGATGCCCGCCCGCTCCCAGTCGTCGTGGTGCGGTGCCAGCTCGGCGGCGATGAAGCGGCGCACCGAGTCGCGAAACTGATCGTGCTCGTCCTCGAACAGCGTGCGCTCCACGAAGTCCTCCTCGGCGTCGTCGGCGGGTCAGCGTGACCCTAGTGAGCGTGCGAGGATGCACCCATGGCCGCCACGGATGCAGGGTCCGAGCTCGCCGAGGACCTAGCGATGACGTCGTTCATCCACGACTCGATGCCGTTCTGCGCCGCGCTCGGCGTCCGCGCGATCAGCCACGAACCCGAGGCCACCACGCTGGCGATCGACTGGGACCCGCAGCTGTGCACGATCGGCGGGCTGCTGCACGGCGGCGTCCTGATGGTGCTCGCCGACTCCGCCGGTGCGGCGTGCGCCTTCGCCAACCTTCCGGCGGGCGCGACGGGGACGTCGACGATCGAGTCGAAGACGAACTTCCTCGGCGCAGTCCGCGAGGGCGTCGTGACCGCGACGAGTCGGCTGTTGCACGCCGGCGGCAGCACGATCGTGGTGGAGACAGAGGTACGCAACGGCGACCGGCTCGTCGCCAAGACAACGCAGACCCAGGCGGTGCTGCTCCCGAGGGGATGACGATGGTGCGCAGGTTGGCGGGCGATGCCGATCCCGGCCTCCCGCTGCGGCTCGGCTCGTGCTCGAACGGCGAGTACCCGGCCCCGGTCACCGGCGAGTTGGCCACCGAGGCAATGCGACGCGCACGGCACGATGCCGACGACGCTGGTCGCCGGCTCGGCTGGTCGAGACGGCGGTTCCTCGTGTCGTCGGCGGGGATGGCGTCGGGGCTCGCCGCGCTCCAGGCCTGCAGCGACGAGCGCGCCCGGTCCCGCGACACCGAGCCGGGCGGCACATTTGCGGTGCCGACCACGGCCACAACCGACGTCGAAGAGGCGACGACAGTGGTGCACGGAGCCGACGACGACACGATCACGGTGGTCGACGTGCAGACCCACTTCCTCGAGTCTGGAGAGTTCGGCGTCGGGTTCCCCCAGGCTCAATGTGGCGAGGACGAACCGATCGACTGCCTCGGAGTCGGCTACTGGCGCGATCT
>JACDGA010000099.1 GCA_013815505.1 Acidimicrobiia bacterium | reverse complement strand
ATCCGGAAGGGTCGGAGGCCGAGGTCGACAAGTTCGTGCAGGACTGGCTGCTCGAGCGCCCCGGCGCACCGTACGGTGACGCCGTCGGCCGACCCGTCAGCCTCCGGACGTGAACTCAGTCGAACGGTCGTTGATCGATGCCGTCGGTGCTCTTCGAGGCGTCGGGGCCAGGTCCGCACTCGTCGGCGGGCTCGCCGTCTCGGCTCGCGCCGAGCCGCGACTGACGCGCGATGCAGACTTCGCAGTCGCAGTTGGGTCGGACGAGGATGCCGAGCGAGTCGTGCGGGCGTTGATCGCCGAGGGGTACGCGCTGCTCGCCGCTGTCGAACAGGAGGCGGTCGGTCGTCTCGCCACCGTCCGGCTGACTCGGGCAACGGACGAGCACTCGACTGTCACGGACCTGTTGTTCGCATCGAGCGGCATCGAGCCCGAGATCGTCGATGCCGCCGACGACATCGAGATCCTCCCGGGTGTGGTCGTCCGAGTGGCCACGATCGGACATCTCATTGCGACAAAGCTGCTGGCTCGCGACGATCGATCGCGCCCGACCGATGCCGACGATCTCCGTGCTCTTGCGGGTCGTGCCGTGGACGTCGACTGGTGCGAGGCTGAGATCGCAGTCGCCCTCATCACCGCGCGAGGTTTCGCTCGCGGCCGCGATCTCGAGGGATCGTTGGCGCAGCTTCGCACCGACGGCGCGTACTGAGAGCAGACCGGAAGCCTGGACTGGACTCAACGCAGCGCCCGGTTAGCCTTCCGGCTCATGGCGGGACACGTCGGGTCGGGACGTCTCCGGGCGAGCGAGATCGCAGCGCTGCTCGGCGGCTCGGCGGCGCTCGCCGGGAGCTGGGTGGTCGTCGCTGCGAGCGGTGCCGTTCCGGAGTGGGAGGCAGATGCCTTCGAGCTCGTCAACGGTCTCCCCGACGTGCTCTGGCCAGTGGTGTGGGTGCCGATGCAGCTCGGCAGTATCGGCGGCTCGCTCGTCGTCGTGGCGTTGACGGCGCTGGTGTCGCGCAACGTCCGCCTCACGGTCGCTGCCCTCGCCGCCGAGCAGGCCACGTTCTGGGGCGCGAAGGTCGTCAAGCGCCTCGTCGAGCGGGGGCGCCCCTCATCACTGCTCGCCGATGTCGACACCCGCGAGAACCTGCGTGGCCTCGGGTACCTCTCCGGCCACGCTGCGATCGCGGCGGCACTCGCCACCGTGCTGATCCCGTCGCTGCCGCGCCGCTGGCAGTGGGTGGCCGTCGCCGCCGCCTGTGTGGTCGCACTCGGCCGCCTGTATTCCGGCGCCCACCTGCCGCTCGACGTAATCGGCGGCGCCGGGTTCGGCGTGGTGTGCGGCATCCTCGCCCGCAGGGCGCTCGGCCTGGGCGGCGATGACGAGGACCCGTTGCACCGGCCCTTCGCTCAACCGGCGACCGCGCGCTGAGCGTACGCCTCGGCGGCGTCAGATCAGGTTGCGACGCTGCAGCAGCTCGAAGCCGAGCCAGCCGGGCAGGATCGGCAGCCAAAACGTGGCCAGCCGGTACGAGAGCACCGCCGCAACAGCGATGCCGGACGCCATCCCCACCGCGGTGAGCGCGGCAACGAGCGCCGCCTCCATCGCGCCGAGACCACCCGGCGTCGGGGCGGCAGCGGCGATGATCGACGATCCGAGGTAGACCGATGCGATCTCGGCGAACGAGAGCCCGCCGTCGAAGGCCACGACCGCACAGGCGAGGGCGACGATGTACGCCATCGTGGTCGTCGCCGAGCCACCGAGCAGCACGACGAGCCGCCCCGGCGAGCGGGCGAGCCCGGCAACGCTGTCCCACGACTGACGTAGGAACGTCGCAACGTGACGCCCGATCGCCCGGCGTCCCCAACCTGTCGCAACGACGACGCCGGCGAGGGCCAGCACGACGGCGATGACGACGAGCACCGTGCTGCCGCCGGGGATGCTGAACGCGCCGTCGCCGCCCTGGCCCGCGATGGCGAAGAAGATCGCCATCAGCACGAGGTGCATGACGGTCCCAGCCGCGAGGTTGATGCCGGTCGCCGTCACCGCCTCGGCCGAGGGCACCCCGGCCTTCTGCATGAAGCGCACGTTGACGGCGAGACCACCGATCTTGGCGGGCGTCACCCTGTTGACGAACGATGACGCCACCTGGGCTTGCAGCAGCGCGCCGAACGGCAGCCGGTAGCGCACCGCCGCCGCCATCGCCGCCGCACTGGCGACGTACGTGAACATCGACGCCACCACCGAACCGGCGAGCCACCACCAATTGGCGTCGTCGAGGGCTCGCAGGCTGTCGTCGACGTTGGCGAGCTGTGGCAGCAAGATGTAGAACGCGCCGGCGAGCGTGACGGTGAGGATCACCGTCCGTGGGCGTACGCGAGCGAGCCGCTCGAGTGGAACTGCGTCTGTTCCGGTGGCAGCCACCAGCTCGTCGCGCAGCTCTCGGAGCAAGTGCTTGCCGGCCTGCTTGCGCGTCGCCGACGACAGCGCCAGCGGCTGGACGAGCGGCGTCACAGCGGCGAGCACCTCCGGGGCCACGACACGAGCCGCCGACTCGACGACGGGCGCCGCTCCGACGATGACGGCGAGCGACGTCGCGAGCTCGGCGACGTCGAGTGCCATCGAGCGCGTCGACGCCGAGGTCTCGCCGGCGCCGAAGTCGATCAGCACCGGGCGGTCATGCTCGACGAGCACGTTGGCGGCGCGCAACGATCGGTGTGCCAACCCGGCGCCGTGCAGCAGTGCGACCTGGCCCCACACGTCGTCGAGCAGCCGCAGACTGATCAACTCGGCATCGAGCTCGTCGAGCCGCACCGATCCGACATCGTCGGTGACGAGCGCCACCGATCCGTCCGGGATCGCCGCCAGTGCCGAGACCGTCGCGCAGCGAACGCCCGCCCGAGCGGCGAGCAGCATCATCAGCGCCTCGTGCTCCACGTCGCGTCGCAGCGAGGGCGCAGCGAGACCGTCGCCCGGCCTCCGCAGCAAGGCAGCCCGCACGAGCCGGAAGAGGAGGTCGGCGTCCCTGCTGTCGTGGGCATACACCTTCACGTAGCACTGGGTTCCGTCGTCCGTCACCGCCCGGTAGCGCTGCGCGCGGCCGCCTACCGCCGACTCCAGCCGCATCGCCCGCAGGGCGATGCCGGCGGCACGAACTGCCCTGGCGACCATCGCCGGGGTCGGCCTGCGGTTCGGCGGACCGACGGCGACGAGCACCGCCGCGCCAGCCGCGGCGCCGACCGTGCCGGCGAGCACGAGGTGTAGCGCTCCCTCCGTCCCTGCGAGCGCAACCACCCAGAAGGCGACGACGAGCGCCCGGCAGGCAGCGGTCCTCCATGCCGGGGCCAACCACGGTGAGCCGACGACGACGACCGCTGCCCAAGCAGCGAGTGTGGGGAGCGACGGGAAGCCGAGCGGGAGTGCCCACACGTCGTCGCTGAGCGCGCCGCGCACCGGACCGGGTTCGTCGAGGCCGAGCCCGACCAAGGCCATCGAGCCGGCCCCGCAACCGCCGGCGAGGAGGAGGACGCCCGTCCGGCGCCAGCGGCCGCGGACCACCAGCGCGACGAGAATGGCGAGCGGGACGACGATCGCCGCCGCCTGCACGGCCGCGAGTAGAAGCTCTCGCGCCGCGCGGTGGAGTGATGACGCAGCCCCGCCGAGGTCGGCCTCGAGCCCGTCGCGTGTTCGAGTTGCGAGGCCGACGAACGCCCACATGGCGGCCGCAGCGATGCCCCACACGACGAGGCGCAGGACATCACCGGGCTGGCGGAAGTAGCGCTCGCCTGGCGGGCGATCGTCGAACGTCACCGGGTCCCGCCGGGACACGCCGGTGCACCTGCGCCGCAGAGCCGCAGTTCCGAGCGGTCGTCGACGTACCGAACCAGTGCGTCACGGTCCTCGAACGCCACGGCGACGTCGGTGTCGAGCGTCTGCGATGCGCTCACCGTGCCGTCGAACTCGAAGGCGTAAGTGACGCAGCCTCCCTCGAAGGTGTACGTGCGCGTCGAGCGGAGGTTCGGTGGCAGACGCTCCGGTCGCTCGTACCGGCGGATGCCGACCTCGTCGCTCGGCACCTCGGTGGCGCCCTCGAGCGAGCATCCGCCGGGACCCCGCAATGTGACCCGCAGCGCGTCGTCGCCGGCCTGGTCGCTGTCGAGCGAGAACCTGGCGATCCCGCGACGCACCTCGACGTGACCGACACCCCAGCCCGAGGGCAGCGAGGCGAGACACGGCACCGACGTCGCCGTCGGGACGGCCTGCGCCATCAGCACCAGGACCTCGCTCGTGTCGCAGGACGGATCGGTCTCGACGGGCAACTCGGCCGGCGTGAACATGCCGTAGAGGTTGTTCAGCGCAAGCACGGCGAGCGCGACGGCGGCGAGCGCGTACACCGCTCGCCGCGCGCTCCACTGCTGCATCGAGATCGGGCGACGGTCGGGAGCGAGCTGGCGGAATCGGGCCCGCAGATCGCGCCCGTCGCGCTTCATCATCGTGCGCAGCTGCGTCGGGCTGGCGATGCCGCTGACCGCAGCGAACGCCTCGGCGATGTCGTCGGGTGTGAACAGCGCGAGCGCGCGCTCGTAGACGCGCTCGGCGTCGGAGCGCACGGCGAGGACGAGCATCATGTTGGCGAGATCGACCGCCTGTCGCCACGGCGACGGACGGATCTGCACGAAGGCGGCGTCGATCAGCCGGAGGTGGCCGTCGCCCGCGACGAGGAGGTTGGCCGGCTTGATGTCTCGGTGGGCGAGGCCGGAGTCCCAGAGCTGGCGGACGATCATGAGACCCTCGTCGATCAGCTCGTCGGTGACCTCGGCGTCGCCGATCTCGGTGGCTCGGTCGAAGTACTCCGTCAGCACGAGGTACTCGCGCGACGGCGTCAGCTCCAGCACGCCGAGCGGCGCTGCACCACGGATCCCGACGTCGCGCAGCAGCCGCAGCGAGTAGTCCTCCTGCTGCGCCAAGCGCTGCACGGACTCGAACGGCGCCTCGTCCTCGAGCCGGCCGTAGAGCAGGGTCCTTCCGAACTTGTACCAGCGATCGGCACGGACGTGGTTCATCGCGTAGAGCTTTCCGAACACCCAGCCGTCGGGGTTGCCCTTGACGAGGAGTCGCATCGGCGTCGATCCACCGGATTCGGCGAGCCCGACGTGCTCGACGTCGAGCAGCTCGACGCCCACCTGGTCCATCATCGCCTTGCCGATCGCGTCGCGCCGTCGTTCGTCGATCTCGAGGTGTGCCGTCTTGCCGCGGCGGTAGCTGACAGGGAACGTCTCGTTGGGGACGAAGTAGCGGAACGCGTTCATCGGCACGGCAACGCCGAGCGCGACGCCGACCGCGGCGTCGAAGGGATGGTCGACGCCGAGGTAGAGACGTGCGCCGACGAAGACGGCGATCACGCCGGCACCGATCGCCTTTGCGGTTGTGCGCGGCCGGCCGGGCACCACCATCGTGTAGATCACGCCGATCACGGTGAACGACACGACCATCGCCGTCGCCGACGGCAACGAGAACCCGCGCCAGCGGCCGATGATCGTCACGTCGAAGGGTCGCGGCCGGGCGAACTCGCTGACGAGGAACAGTCCCGACAGCTCGAGCAGCAGCACGCAAGCGAGGTAGGTGAACAGGTGCCGCCAGCGTCTGAAGATCACCATCAGCGTGACGAGCCCGACGCCGATGATGAACATCACCCAGCCCGTTGCCACGCGGTCGACGGCCCGCGCCATGGGTGACATCCAGTCGTTGCGCACTGCTGCGATGGCGCGCAGCACGGCGGCATCGATGTGATCGGTGACGCGCCGCGGCGTCGACGAAGCGTTCATCAACGCCACCCACGCGACGAGCACGACGAGTGCCACCAGCCATCCCTTGCCCGTCGTGCCGAGGCGGCGGGGGAGCGGCGGCGATGCACCGGAGGGACGCCGCCGCTTGGCGCTCGGGTCGCCGATGGGGATGTACGTCCCGGCGCTCGGGTGTCCCGGCCTCCCGAGCGGATGTGGCCCGCTCGTCCGGTCACGGGCGTTCGCTGCACTCAAGAGAGGCCCTCCGACTGCAGCCAGTCGGCGGCGACGCGCCGCATCGTGCCGGGGTCACTGTTGCCCGAGATCCGGACGTTCAGTCGCTGCATCGTCGCCGACGTGAGGCGCGCCGAGACGGCGTCGATCACGTCGGTGCACTCGCTTCCCCAGCGCTCGACGACCTCCGCCCGCACGAGCGGAGTGATGTTCTCGGCCGGCTGCAGGTTGTGGTCGTCCTCGAGCACGACGTACTCGTCGTCGGCGAGGGCTGGGTCCGTCGAGAACATCAGCCCGACATCGATGTGCGCTCCGTCGAGCGCCTGGCGTGTCAGCGGTCCGCTCGCATCCAACGTCAACACCTCGCCGAATCGCACGTCGTACACGTCGCGAAGCCCCCCGAGGCACAGCCGGCGACTGGCGCACTCGGGCGGCCCGCCGAACGTCATCTCTTCGGCGAGCGGGACGAGATCGCTGAGGCGTTGCAGGTCGTGCTCGTCCGCCGTCGCCCGCGTGACGACGAAGACGTTGGCGTTCTGTGCCGGTGCTGCATCGAGCACGCGGATTCCCGACCCGCGCAGTGCCGCCTCGAGCTGGGCGTGGATGCCGGCGACATCGTCGGAGGGGTCGGCCTCGCCCAGTGAGATGAAGTCGAGGGCCGTGCCGGCGTACTCGGGGACGAGGTCGACGAGGCCGTTGCGCAGCGCAGGGCCGAGGAACTCACGCGGTCCGAGCGAGAACGCGCGCTGCACCTCGA
>JACDGA010000446.1 GCA_013815505.1 Acidimicrobiia bacterium | reverse complement strand
ACGAGCTGACGGGTTCGGCGGTCGCGCAGCGGGTGCTCGCGGCGTGGGCAACGGCGTCCAGCCGGTTCCGCAAGGTGATGCCGAGCGACTACAAGCGGGTGCTCACCGTGATGGCAGGCGCCGAAGCCGACGGCCTCGACGAGGAGGCCACGATGCGCCGCGTGATGGAAGCGAGTCATGGCTAGGAACCGAAGGACCCACGTGTACGCCACGGCGAGCGTCGTGCCGCCAGGCACAGCGAGCCAGCCGATCGAGGAGAACCGAAGGGCCGACGAGGAGGCCACCAGATTGGCTGAGAGCATTTCGTCACGTCTCGTTCACGACGGCGAGCGTCGTGCCGCCAGGCACAGCGAGCCAGCCGATCGAGGAGAACCGAAGGGCCGACGAGGAGGCCACCAGTAATGGGCGAACCCAAGGGGTTCTTGATGTGGGAGCGGGAGTTGCCGTCGCGGCGACCGGTGGAGGTGCGGCTGCGCGATTGGCGCGAGGTGTACGAGCCATTCGATCGTGACGCAGTGGCACGCCAGGCGGGTCGCTGCATGGACTGCGGAATCCCGTTCTGCAACGACGGCTGCCCGCTCGGCAACCTGATCCCGGACTGGAACGACCTCGTCTACCGTGACCACTGGCGCGACGCGATCGAGCGACTCCATGCGACGAACAACTTCCCGGAGTTCACGGGTCGCCTGTGCCCGGCGCCGTGCGAGACGGCGTGCGTGCTCGGCATCAACGCCGATCCGGTGACGATCAAGCAGGTCGAGGTGTCGATCGTCGATCGGGCATGGGACGAGGGCTGGATCGAGCCGCAGCTGCCCACGGTGCGCACGGGCAAGCGCGTCGTCGTGATCGGATCGGGTCCGGCGGGACTTGCGACAGCGCAGCAACTCACGCGGGCCGGCCACGACGTCGTCGTGCTCGAGCGCGCCGACCGCATCGGTGGCCTGCTGCGCTACGGGATCCCGGAGTTCAAGATGGAGAAGCACCACCTCGATCGGCGCCTGGCGCAGATGCGAGCGGAGGGCACCGAGTTCCGCACGAACGCCGCCGTCGGCGACGGCATCGACATCGACGTGCTGCTGGCGTCCCACGACGCGATCGTGCTCGCCTGCGGTGCAACGGCGTGGCGCGATCTGCCCGTGCCCGGGCGAGAGCTGGCGGGCATCCACCAGGCGATGGAGTTCCTGCCGCCGTCCAACCGGGTGCAGGAGGGCGACCTCGCGGACACCCCGATCTCGGCGGCCGGCAAGCACGTCGTCATCATCGGCGGCGGCGACACCGGAGCCGACTGCCTTGGCACGTCGCACCGTCACGGCGCGGCCTCGGTGACGCAGCTCGAGATCATGCCGCGACCGCCCGAGCTGCGCGGCGACGCCAACCCGTGGCCGCAGTACTCGAACGTCTTTCGCGTCACGTCGGCCCACGAGGAAGGTGGCGACCGGGTGTACTCCATCAGCACCGCCGAGTTCGTCGACGACGGTGAGGGCAACGTCGCCGCGCTGCGCGTGCACGACGTGGAGATGCGCGACGGTCGCTTCGAGCCGCTCGAGGCCAGCGTGCGCGAGCTGGCGGCAGACCTCGTGCTGCTGGCCCTCGGGTTCGTCGGTCCGGAGCGGGCGTCGTGGCTCGACTCGCTCGGCGTCATCCTCGACGAGCGCGGCAACGTCGCTCGCGACGACGCCTTCATGACCAATGTGCCGGGTGTGTTCGTCGCGGGGGACATGGGCAGGGGCCAGAGTCTGATCGTGTGGGCGATCGCCGAGGGTCGCGCCTGCGCCGCCGGGGTCGATCGCTACCTGCAGGGCGAGACGACGCTCCCGGCGCCGATCGCGCCGACCGACCGAGCTCTTATGTAGCGGGCTCGTCGTCCGCTTCGCTTTCTCCTCGCGCCGCGTGTGCCTCGTCGCTGGCGCTTCCCTCGGCACCTTCCCCTTTGTGCCGCGACGAGCCCGCCACCGGAATGGTGACGATTGGATGTCGAAACCGCCTACGCTGGACCGATCATGGTTCCAAAGGGCGTGCGGATCCCGGCGCTGAGCGTGGCGTTCGTGCTCGTCGGAGCGCTGAGCGCATGCGGCGACGACGACACGAGTGGTGCCGGCACGTCCACCACCATCACCATCGCACCCACGAGCTACGTCACCCGCCAGCCGGTCACGACAACGACGACCGGCACGACGACCCGGCCGAAGCCGGGCGACCCCGTGGCGGCTGAGCAGGAGTACGAGGTGCAGGCGGGCGACTTCCTGGCGTTGATCGCAGAAAAGTTCGACGTCGGTATCGACGAGATCGTCAACTACAACCAGTGGGCTGACGGCATCGAACACGGGCTGTTCCCGGGCGAGATCATCAAGATCCCGCCGGGCGGCAAGGTGCCCGAGCCGGACAACGGAGTCACCACGGACCCGCCGACCGAGATCAGCGACACCCGCGTCACCACCGACACGTCGGACAAGTCGGACA
>JACDGA010000445.1 GCA_013815505.1 Acidimicrobiia bacterium | reverse complement strand
TGAGGAGCGGGTCGTCGGTCTGCGACGCGACGAGCAGCGGCCCGGCGGCGATCCCGATGCCGTCGGCCAGATTCGTCAGCCACGAGGAAACCATGAGCCGGCGGAAGCCGGTGCCCATGCGCGCGGGGGCGACGATCTCGACGAGCCGGCTCACGTCGGCGGGGGAGACGACGACTCCGGGCTCGCCCGCTCTCGCGCCCGATCGAGGTCTGCCTTCGTGAGCACGGCCCGCACCTCGAGTCCGGCGCCGGTGAGCGGACGCCCACCTGGAGGGCTGCGATCGATCGCGCAGATGACGACGTCGACGACGGCGCCGGCGTCGCGCAGCGCGCTCGCCGCGTCCCGCACCGCGCCGCCCGTCGTGATCACGTCTTCGACGAGCGTGACGCGCCGGCCATCGACCGGCGGGCCCTCTGCGAGCTTGCACGTGCCGTACTGCTTCGCCTGCTTGCGGACGAACAGCGCCTCGATACCCGTGCGGGCGCTGAGCATGGTGGCGAGCGGGACACCGCCCAGCTCGAGCCCCCCGAGCAGCTCGGTGTCGGGCGGGACGAGACGCTCGAGCTGTGCCACGACCCGTGCGAGCAGTGCAGGTCGTGACTCGAACAGGTACTTGTCGAAGTACTCGTCGGCCTGTTGCCCCGAGCGCAACGTGAACGTGCCGGTGAGACGGCAGCAGGCGTCGACGTCGTCGGCGAGCGTCGGATCGCCGTCGGTGTGCGGATCGCCAGGTTCGGTCACGGCGTCCATCATGGCCGTCGAGGCGCGTTGGAGCGGCTTGTACCATCGATGTCGTGGCAGTCACGCCCTCCCCTGACGGTTCCGGACCCGGATTCGGCGCCAACTCCTGGCTCGTCGACGAGATGTACGAGCAATTCCGCGACGATCCCGACGCCGTCTCCGACGCCTGGCGTGAGTTCTTCGAGGACTACTCGCCCGACGCCGACAGTGGCAGCACGACGCGCGGCGCCAAGAGCACCAGCAGCACCGACTCGAGCGCCAGCGCCAACGGCAACGGTGCCGTCGATGCCCGAGCATCCGCTCCCAGCGCACCCGCACTGTCATCTTCGACAGCACCGCCGGCAGCATCGTCGCCACCGGCGTCAACGTCGAGGGCAGCGACGCCAGCACCAGCACCAGCGTCCGTGTCCGCAGAGGCGCAGCCGAAGGCCGAGCGCACCGCCGCAGCGGATGGCACGCCGATCCGTGGCGCAGGCAAGGCGATCGTGACCAACATGACCCGCAGCCTCGAGGTGCCGACGGCCACGAGCTTTCGCAACGTTCCGGCGAAGCTACTCGAGGTCAACCGCAAGGTGATCAACGGCTACCGGGCGCGAACCGGGTCGGGCAAGGTCAGCTTCACCCACCTCATCGGCTACGCCGTCGTGCGCGCCGTCGCCGACGCCGTGCCCAACATGTCCAACAGCTACGCCGTGGACGCCGACGGCAACCCGCTGCTCGTGACGCACGACGGCGTCAACATGGGACTCGCCGTCGACATCGACAAGGGCAACGGTCAGCGCACGCTTGTCGTTCCCGTGCTGCGTGACGCCGCCTCGCTCGACTTCGCCGGCTTCCTCGCCGCCTACGAGGAGATTATTCGTAAGGTCAAGGCCAACAAGCTCACCGTCGACGACTTCGCCGGCGCAACCATCACGCTCACGAACCCCGGCACCATCGGTACGGTGCAGAGCGTCCCGCGGCTGATGCCGGGCCAAGGTGTCATCGTCGGCGTCGGCAACATCGACTACCCGGCCGAGTTCGAGGGCTCCGACCGCCACAACCTGTCGGGCATCGGCGTCTCCAAGGTCGTCACCATCACGAGCACGTACGACCACCGCATCATCCAGGGCGCCGAGAGCGGTCTGTTCCTGAAGCGCGTGCACGAGCTCCTACTGGGCGAGCACAACTTCTACGACGACATCTTCCACGCCCTCGACATGCCCTACGAGGCGGTGAAGTGGCGGCCCGACGTCAACCCCATCGACCGCGAGCGGGCGATGCTCGAAAAGCAGATGCAGGTCGCCACGCTGATCCGCGTCTATCGCGTGCGGGGTCACCTCATCGCCGACCTCGATCCTCTGCACTGGAAAGAGCCGCGCATGCCCCGCGAGCTCGATCCGGCGACCTACGGACTAACGATCTGGGACCTCGATCGCGAGTTCCTCACGGGCGACGTCGCCGGCCGTGAATCGATGCCGCTCGGCGAGCTGCTGGGCGTGCTGCGCGATGCGTACTGCCGCACGATCGGCATCGAGTACATGCACATCCAAGACACCGAGGAGCAGCGCTGGATCCAGGGCGCCGTCGAAGGCGTGTCCATCGCATACGACAAGGACCGCAAGCACCGCATCCTCGAGCGAGTGAACGCCGCAGAGGCGTTCGAGAAGTTCCTCGCCACGAAGTACGTCGGCACGAAGCGCTACGGGCTCGAAGGAGCGGAGTCGGCGATCCCGATCCTCGACGAGAT
>JACDGA010000444.1 GCA_013815505.1 Acidimicrobiia bacterium | reverse complement strand
CGCATCAGCGCTGCTCAGCCGCCGTCGCGTGCGCCGAGCTCAGGCAGATCCGCGGCCCAAGACGGTTGGCCGATCTCGGCCCCCTCGGGCGCGACCGAGATCACGAACACCGAGTCGTCCCGCGTGACCGGGATGTCGGCAAGGCCCTCGGTCACCGTCACGGAGCGCTCGGTGTCGGCGTAGTCGGGCCACACCGTCACGCTCAGCTGACCGGGCTCGTCGCCGCACATCGTGTCGCCCTCGGAGAACGACAAGCCGCCGCCCTGGTCCGCTGGGAACACGAGCGACGAGTCGGTGAGCTCGACGTCGTACACGTCGACGAACACTCCGAGCGTGGCGTTGGCCCCCGTCGCCTGACTGCTGATCGCGTGCCAATGGATCACCCCGTCTTCGTGGCTGTGCACGCCGGTGGCGGCGTACTTCGGCTCTGCTCCGACGGGCGCGCCCGACTCGTCGCGGATCTCCTTGTCGCCTTCGACCGTCGCCAGCTGTTGCTCACCCGTGTCGGGGTTGCAGAGGTTGAACGCGTACGCGATGTGCCAGTGGTCCTCCGTCGTCGGACCGTCGCCGGCGAGGGCCGCCGGGACCGCGGCGTCGCCACGCTCGACCGTGGTCGCACCGCCGCCGTCGCCGTCGTTGCTGCACCCAACCGCAGCGGCGAGGACGCAGGCAGTGGCGAGTGCCGGGACTGCTCGCATCCACCCGACGGTACCGGCGCGTCCCCGGCGCGAGGCCGCGACCGTCGGTCGCTCTTCACGCAGGCGAGCGCCGAACGAGAAGGTGGACCCACATGCCGCCGAGCCACTCGGCGAAGCGCTCGTTGCTCCAGCCGCGCTCGTTGACGAGTCGATGCCACAGCATGCCGTCGGTCATCGACCAGATCACGTCCCGACACTCGTCCTCGGTCACTGCGAGCTGCTGCGTCTGTGCGGCCCCGGCCGCCATCACTGTCATCCCCGCCAGCCGCTGCCGCCCCATCTCCTCGAGCATGGCCGCCGCAGCGGGTTCCGCCTCGGCGGCCGACTGCACCATCAACTGGAACGGGGCGATGCGCGTCGCGGTCTTGGTGGAGAAGGTGGCGTGGAGCATCAGGCGCTCGGCGAGGTCCGGCTCATTGCGGATGGCGACGACCTCGGGCCGCTCGTGGAAGACGACGTCCTGGTCGTCACCGCCGACGGTGATGTCCCAGGCCCTGTGGAGCAGCGCAGGCTTGTTGCCGAACGCTGCGTAGATCGTCTCCACCGACATTCCTGCCGAGTCGGCGATGTCGGCGATCGTGGTGCGGCCGTAACCCTGCGCGATGAAGAGGTCCCGCGCGGCTCGGACGATGGCCGAGCGGTTCTCCTCGGCCTGGGCCCGGCGGCGGGACGAATCGTACGACCGCCTCTTGACAGGTTCGTCAGAGTTCACTACACCTTCCCTATATTCGTTCCACACAAACTGTAGCTAATGGGAGGGCGCCATGACGAACATCACAGAACCCGCACGCGACTGGAGCGCAGTGGCAGCGGCGTGGGATGCCAACGTCGAAGAGGTCGACCTGCTCTCCTTCGAGGCGACTGCGGCGCTGTTCGACCGTGTCGCCGTCCAGCCGGGAGATCGCGTGCTCGAGCTCGCGGCGGGGCCGGGCACCCTCGGCGCCACCTGGTCGCAGCTCGTCGGACCGTCGGGCACAGTCGTGCTGAGCGACATCGCTCCCGGCATGGTCGAGACGGCACATCGCCGCAACGCGGTGCTCGACAACGTTGAGGTCGCGGTGCTGGATGCGTCTGCGATCGATCGGCCGGACGGCTCCTTCGACGTCGTCGCCTGCCGAATGGGGTTGATGTTCACCCCTGATCCATCGGCTGCCCTGGCGGAGATTCGACGGGTCCTCGCCCCCGCCGGTCGTGTCGGCGCGCTCACCTGGGCGGGCATCGAGCACAACCCGTGGATGACCTGTGTCGGCATCGCGGCGATGATGAACGGGCTCGTCAGCGGCGGGCCGCCCGTCGGGCCCGGCAGCATCTTCTCTCTGAGCAACCCGGTCGAGCTCGAGTCATTGGTCAAGGGCGCCGGATTCTTGGATGTGAAGGTCGAGGAGTTCGCAATCGCCTTCCGCGCCGACGACATCGACTCCCACGTCGACAGGGTCAGCTCGCTGGCTGGGCCGCTCGCCGCGGCGTTCGAGGCGGCGACCCAAGAACAGCACGCCGCCGTTCGCCGTACCGCCGCAGAGCTCGCAGCGCAGTACATCACCGACGACGGCGTCGAGATCCCGGGACGGGCGATCCTCGTATCCGGACGGGTGTGATCTTCGGGTACGCCTTCAGGCGCCACCAAGAACAGCGAGGAATTCATTGTTCACCCGATCGACGCGAGCCGCGGCCGGGCGACGGCGACGACTCGTACAGTCATTCGCGTGCGTCTCACGATCACGATCGCGATCGGGCTCGTGGCTGCACTGCTGTTGATGTGGGTCGTTCTGCTCGTC
>JACDGA010000443.1 GCA_013815505.1 Acidimicrobiia bacterium | reverse complement strand
CGAGTTGACGTGCAGACGGTGGACCGCCCATCGGCCGGCGCCGTTGGCGCGCAGGTCCTCGAGTCCTCCCAGGCGTTCCTCGAGATCGCCGTAGAGCTGCCCCTGCACTTCGCGCTCGTGATCACGCGCCGGCACCGCGGCACGCCGCAGCGCCGACATCGACAACACCGCAGCGACCGTCACGACGGCGATCAGCACACCGGCACGCCAGTCGATGAAGCTGACGACAACGAGCGTCCCGGCGAGCAGCAGCGCGTTGCCGGCGAGTCCGAGCACGGCCGTCGACGAGAACTTCGTGAGCGCGTCCACATCGCCGTCGACGCGCTCGATCAGCTGGCCAGCACTGTGATCGCTGTGCCATGACAAGTCGAGTGACAGCGCATGACCGCACAGGTCCGCCCGCAGCGAGTTGCCGATCCGCCAGGCGAGTCGGACCGATTGCCACGTGACGAGCAGCTGCAACCCGTCGGCGACGAGGGTCACCGCGAGGAACGCACCGGCGATGGTGAGCAGCGTGCCGACCGGTCGTCCGTCGAGCGCCCTGTCCACGAAGAGGCCGATCAGCCACGGTCCGGCCAGCGGCAGCGTCATCGCGACGACGAGCACGAGCGCAAGCGCGCCGAGCGGCCTGCGCACCGGCCAGAGCCGGCGCGTCAGCGTCGAGAAATCGGTGGGCTGATCGAGCTCGTCCACGGCGTCGCCAAACGTACGCAGCCCCGTTCGACTCGCAAACCACGTTTCGCCGAGCCGACGAAAGTCCGCTCCGGCGACTCCGGCTGAAGGCTCGATTCCTGTCGCCGGGCGGAGTGCAGCATCGGATCGGCTAGAAACGGGGGCGATGATCAGCGCCCGAACCGTGACTCGACCAATGCTCGCCTCGATCTTCGTCGCCGGCGGTTACCACGCATTCGCCAATCCGGCGAAGCGGGCGAAGGCAGCCGAGCACCTGCTCACGCCGCTCGGCGCTCGGCTTCGCAGCGCCGGCCTGCCCGACGATCCCGAGACGCTCGTGAAGGCGAACGGGCTGGCGCAGATGGTCGCAGGAGCGTTGCTGGCGACGAACATCCTCGCCCGACCGGCAGCGCTTGCGCTGACGGCCACGCTCGTGCCGGCCAGCGTCGGCGGCCACGCCTTCTGGCAGAAGCAGGGCGAGGAGCGCACCGCACAGCGGACGCTGTTCCTGAAGAACGTCGCCATCGCCGGTGGCCTCGTGACGGCCGCGCTCGACACCGGGGGCCGCCCGTCGGTCTTCTGGACCACCAAGCGTGCAGCCCGTCGAGCAGCGGGGGCCGTCGCCGATCGGGCGGGCGACCTCAGCGAAGCATTGCCCTCTCGCAGCTGACGCTCGCCGCGCGTCAAACCTGACGGCCGAGTACCGCCATCACGAGATCGACCTGAGTCGTCAGCTCGTCGGGCACGAGCGTGAGTTCCGGTGTGTCCGGCGCCTCGTAGGGATCGTCGATACCGGTCATCCCCTTCAGCTCGCCCGACCTGGCGCGGGCGTACAGGCCCTTCGGGTCGCGCTGTTCGCACAGCTCCAACGGCGTGTCGACGAACACCTCGACGAACTCGAGGTCGGCGACCTCGTGCGCTGCACGCGCCCGATCGCGATCAACGCGATACGGCGAGATCACGGGCACGAGTACCACGAGCCCGCTGTCCGCCATCAACCTCGCCACCTCGCCGACACGGCGGATGTTCTCGCTGCGATCGGCTGCCGAGAACCCGAGGTCGGCGTTGAGTCCGTGCCGCACGTTGTCGCCGTCGAGCAGGTAGGCCATCGTGCCACCAGCTCCAAGTCGCTCGGCAACGGCGTTGGCGACCGTCGACTTCCCCGAACCCGACAGCCCGGTGAACCACACGGTTGCGCCGCGCACGCCGTGGGCCGCCCACCGATCGGCCCGCGAGACGGTCGTCTCGTGCCACACGATGTTGTCAGCCATGATCGAACTCCGGCGAACGCTACATCGAGGTGCGGATCATCCCGCCGGCGACGGTCAGGTTCGTCGACTCGTCGATCAGGATGAAGCTGCCGGTGGCCCGGTTGCGACGGTAGTCGTCGGCGAACAGCGGCTGCATCGTGCGCAGCGTCACCCTGCCGACCTCGTTGAGCGCCAGCGACGTCGCCTCGGTGTCGCGGTGCATCGAGTTGATGTCGAGTCGGTAGCGAAGGTCGGTCACCATCGCCCGCACAGACCTCGTCGTGTGCTTGAGCGTGAAGATCGTGCGTGGGTTGAGCACGGCCGTCGAGTCCATCCAGGCGATCATGGCCTCGATGTCCTGGGTGACCATCGGCTGATTGTTCGGCCGGCAGATCATGTCGCCGCGAGAGATGTCGAGGTCGTCCGACAACGTGATCGTGACCGACTGCGGTGGCCGGGCCTCGTCGAGCGGACCGTCCGGCGAGTCGATGCTGGCGATCGTCGTGGTGAGACCGGACGGCAGCACCATCACCTCGTCACCGGGCCGCAAC
>JACDGA010000442.1 GCA_013815505.1 Acidimicrobiia bacterium | reverse complement strand
GGCACCGAACTCCCCGGTGAGGATCCCGCCGATCACGTCGTGTTCATCATCGACGACGACATCTGCACACGCTGCGCGCTGTGCGTCGACCGCTGCCCGACCGGCGTCATCATCCTCGGCAAGGTCGGTGTGGCCGGGGTCACGGGCGACGCGCACGCCCGCACCAACAGTCACGGCTACGCCTACGGAATGCGGTTCTGATGGTTTCGCTCTCGCAACCAGAGGTTGCTCAGCGAGTTGGTGGAGCCGGCCTCCGGCCGGGCACCCCCGCACCCCCCGCCAGGCGCTCTGGCACGATCCAAGGACGTACGACCATGCGAGTGAGCGGAGCGCCAGCGAGTGATCGGCCAACGACGGCCTGCGTGGCCGGGGAACGCAGATAATGGCGAAGATCATCGACGAACAGCCGCGGCCGTCGGCCAAGGAACGGACGCAGAAGGCCTGGGACAACGTCCAGGGTGGGCAGGTCTGGAGCAGCATCTTCCGGCCAGGCTCGATCTTCCGCAAGGGCTACACCGACAGCCCCCGCAACCGCAGCTACGTCATCATGAACTCGGTGCTGTACCACCTCCACCCCGTGAAGGTGAAGCGCCACGCGGTCAAGGTGAGCTACACCCTGTGCCTCGGCGGGCTCTCGTTCTTCCTCTTCATCCTCCTGACCGTGACGGGCATCTTCCTGATGTTCTTCTACCGACCCGAGGCAACGGCGGCGTGGGACGACATCAACAACCTGCAGACGTCGGTGACGTTCGGCCTGCTGGTGCGCAACATGCACCGATGGGGCGCGCACCTCATGGTGCTGACCGTGTTCCTGCACATGGCGCGTGTCTTCTACCACGGCGCCTACAAGCCACCGCGAGAGTTCAACTGGGTGATCGGCGTCATCCTGCTCACGCTCACGCTGCTGCTCTCCTTCACCGGCTATCTGCTGCCGTGGGACCAGCTCGCGCTGTGGGCGGTCACCGTCGGCACCAACATGATCGGCTACACGCCGGTGTTCGGTTCGGATGTGCGGTTCGTGCTGCTCGGCGGCGCCGAAATCGGATCGGAGACGCTGCTGCGGTGGTACGTGCTGCACGTGCTCTTCTTCCCGTTCATCATCGTGATCTTCATGGCCATCCACTTCTGGCGAGTGCGAAAAGACGGTGGCATCAGTGGACCGCTCTGATGATCTCGTTCGCTTCGCTCACTCGATTCCGGCTCGTCGCTGGCGCTTCCCTCGCCGGTTCCTTTCGAGCTGTTCACATCCTGGGGGCCGAACCTTTGCGCCCTTGTCAACGCTGGTGGAGGTGAGTCCCTGTGACTGAGATTCCGGAGCACTTGCTCAAGCGGGCGGCGGCGGCTCGTGATAAAGCCGGCGCTGACGCGGCCGCTGATGCCGCCCCGGACGCCGACGGCGGCGCCTCCGCCGAACCAGCCCCTGCTGCGTCGGAATCCGAGTCCCGAATTCCGGCGCATCTGCTCGAGCGCAGCCGTGCCGCCAAAGCCAGCGCAGGTGGCGCCGGTGCCGAGCCCGAGTCGTCGGGTGGCGGCGGTGTCGCCGTTGCCGAGAAGGTCGGCGCAGTCGTCGCAGCGCCACCCACCGCCGATTCCGTGCCGGTCGGCGCAGGGCCAGGCGGCAACACCCAGCGGCTGCTCACGGTCGTCAAGAGCGGATCCATCCAGTCGGTGAAGGCGACACCGGTCGACAAGGTCCACACGTGGCCGCACCTGCTCGCCGCCGAGTTCGTCGCCTCACTCGCCTGCCTGGCGTTCGTCTTCGTGTTCTCGATCTTCGTCAACGCGCCGCTGCTGCAACTCGCCAACCCCAACCAGACGCCCAACCCCTCGAAGGCGCCGTGGTACTTCCTCGGGCTGCAGGAGCTGCTGACGATGTTCCACCCGATGATCGCCGGTGTCACCATCCCGGGTGTCGGCATCATCGTGCTGATCTTCGCCCCGTACATCGACAAGAACCCGTCGATCAGGCCCGAGGATCGAAAGTTCGCCACATCGCTGATGACGATCCACCTCATGTTCTGGGCCGTGCTCGTCATCATCGGGTCCTTCTTCAGAGGACCCAGCTTCTTGTTCACACTCCCATGGAAGGACGGACTGTTCTTCGAGCTGTGAGCGCTCGCGGAGGAGGAATCAACCAATGACTGCCGCAATCCCCATCGCCATCGTCGTCGCCGTACTGCTGGGCGGCGTCGCCTTCATGACCCTTGCCCGGCGCTCCGACGTGCGTGGCGCGGGCGCGCTCTCTGCCGAGACGCGCCGTCGCGACGAGGAGGCACGCGGGCATCGCGACGACACCGACGAGCGCGAGACCGCGCTTGTCGCCACCGCATCGTCCGCTGCTCCCGCGTCGACCGCCGTTGCACGCACCTCGCAGGAGGCCGAACGGCGCGGCGAGGTCGCCCGCTACGGCGCCGTCGAGAAGGCGCCGCCGCCTCCTGAGATCACCCCGTGGGTACCGCCGGATCCCGAGGCCAT
>JACDGA010000007.1 GCA_013815505.1 Acidimicrobiia bacterium | reverse complement strand
CGCCGAGGACGGTGTCGTACCCGTCGGGCAGCGCGGTGATGAAGTCGTGCGCCCCGGCCAGCCGGGCGGCTCGCTCGATCTGCTCGCGTGCGCAGTCCGGATCGGCGAACGCAATGTTCGCAGCGGCCGTGTCGTGGAACAGCAGCGTGTCCTCGAACACGACGCCGACAGCACGACGCAACTCGTGCAGCGTGAGGTCGGCGACGTCGACACCGTCGAGCACGACGCGCCCAGCATCGGGATCGTAGAAGCGCAGCAGGAGGCGCGCCACGGTCGACTTGCCCGAACCGGTCCCCCCGACGAGCGCGATCGACGTGCCGGGCTCGAGATGGAGATCGAAGTCCGTCAGCACCAGCGCGCCGTCGCCGTAGCCGAACGTCACGTGCTCGAAGCGCACGTCGCCGTTGGGCGCTCGCGCCGGCAGGCCCGTCGGAGGCACAGCGTCGGCCACGTCAGGGACCGTGGACAGGACAGCGTGGATCCTGGTGAGCGCGACGCTGGCTCGCTGGCCCCATGCCAGCGTCATGCCCAGCATCCGCAGCGGGAAGACAGTGAGCGCCACGTACGTGTTGAACGCGACAAGCTCGCCGATGGTCATGTCGTCCGACAGCACCCGTCGACCGCCGATCCACAGCACGGCCACGAGTCCCAGCTGGGGCAGCAGTTCGACGGCGGGGAGATAGATCGATCGGATGCGCGCCGCCCGCAGCGACGTCGTCCGGATGCAATCGGCCTCCGCGCGCAGCTTCGCGTCCTGCACGGCCTCGGCTCCGAAACCCTTGACGACGCGTACGCCCGACACCGACTCCTCCACGACCGTCGCGAGCTGACCCTGCTCGCGCTGGAGGTCGAGCAGC
This sequence comes from Acidimicrobiia bacterium, assembly GCA_013815505.1. Lineage (GTDB taxonomy): Bacteria > Actinomycetota > Acidimicrobiia > Acidimicrobiales > Ilumatobacteraceae > JACDHN01. The sequence continues at coordinate 15,894 of JACDGA010000007.1, read as the reverse complement.
ACGGGGTGCACGCGCGTCGAGAACCTGCGCTGCACGATCTGGATGAAGGGCAGCGGTGCGATTGCCGCAATAGCGAGGAGCGGATCGGTGACGAACAGGATGACGAACACCGTCAGGATCATCCCGAGGTTGGCGATCGTGATCGGCACCATCGTGACGAACAGCTGCACGAGGTTCAGGTCGTTCGAGGCCCTCGTCATCAGTTGACCCGTCTGGGATCGGTCGTGGTAGCCGATGTGCAGCGACATGATGTGGTCGAACAGCCGCTCGCGCAGCATCGCCTCGGTCCAGCGTGCTTCGCGGAAGGCGACGTAGCGGCGGAGCGCTGTGAACGTGCCGGCAATCAGCCCGGCGACGACGATCAGCACCGGCCACACGACGAGGGAGCCCTCGCGCACGACACCTCGGTCGATTGCGAGGCGGACGAGCTGGGGCACGGCGAGCTTGCCGACCGTCCATACGCCGCCGATGCCGACACCGATCAGCAACCAGCGCCGGCGCTCACGCAGCACGCCGATGAGCAGGCGCCATCCCTCTCGCGAGTCGATGTCCTCGCTCACCTCGTGGGCGCTCATCGTGCCTCGCCAGCAGGGAGGGACACGTGGGCGAACATCGTCCGCCAGTGTGCCGGGCGCGCGGCAGCGTCAGTCGCGGATGACGCCCGAGCCCGCGGCCGGGATCGTTCCCAGCCGCCCCGCCTCGAAGTCCTCGAAGGCGGTGACGATCTCCTGGCGGGAGTTCATCACGAACGGGCCGTATCGGGCGATGGGTTCGCGAAGGGGCTCACCGGCCAGCAGCAGCGCCTCGGCGTGTCCTGTGGCCGTGACGGAGATGGTGCCCTCCTCGCGAGAGAGCAGGACGAGCTGACCGTCGGCGGCGTCGGTGCCGTTGACGTTCGCCGCGCCCTCGAAGACGTGCACGAACGCCGTGTGGCCTGCTGGCACGTCCCAGTCGACGCGGTCTCCGGCGGCGAGCGTGACGTGGCCGTACGTGACGGGGCTCGTCGTGTTCACGGGTCCCTCGACTCCGTCGATGTCACCGGCGATCACACGCAGGCGCCCGCCGCCCGCGAGCGTGCGGCTGGCGAACTCGTCGGCCTCGAAGCCCTGGTAACGGGGCGGAGTCATCTTGTCGGCTGCGCGAAGGTTGACCCAGATCTGGAATCCGTGCACCCTGCCGCCGTCGCGCTGGATCTGATCGGTCGGCATCTCGCTGTGCACGACGCCGCAACCGGCCGTCATCCACTGCACGGCGCCGGGGCGGATCACACCGTGGGCGCCCGTCGAGTCGCGGTGCTCCATCGCGCCGTCGAGGAGGTACGTCACGGTCTCGAACCCACGGTGCGGGTGGTCGGGGGCTCCGATCGCACCGCCCGGGGCGTACTCCGTCGGCCCCATCTCGTCGAAGAGGAGGAAGGGATCGAGGTTGTCGAGCCCTGCGGTCGGGAACGGTCGGCGAACGACGAACCCACCTCCCTCGGTCTGGCGATGCGCCGTGACGACGCGATCGACGGCTCGACGCTGCTGGGTTGCGTGCTCGGTCATGGGATCATCACTGTAGCAGATTTCATTGCGATCGCAACTACATGCATCACGCGGCTGACCGCCACCGGTCTGACGCGACGCCAGGTTCAGCGAACAGTCGTCAGCGCTACCGGCGTCACGTGCTCGGCGGCACGCTTGGCGTGATAGCTCGAGCGCGTCAGCGGACTCGCCTCGACGTGACCGATGCCGAGCGACTCCCCGATCCGCTTCCACTCGGCGAACACTGCCGGCTCGACCCAGCGCGCGACAGGGAGGTGATGCGAGGTCGGGCGGAGGTACTGGCCGATCGTCACGATGTCGACGCCGGCGCCGGCGAGGTCGGCGAGACAGCCGGTGACCTCGTCGTCACGCTCGCCCATCCCGACGATCAGTCCGGACTTCGTCGTCAGCCCCGCCAACTTCGCTCGCGCCAGCACGGACAGGCTGCGGGCGTAGCCGGCCGACGGGCGCACGGCCCGCTGCAGCCGGGCGACCGTCTCGATGTTGTGGTTCATCACGTCGGGCTCGGCATCGAACAGCAGCTGCAACGAGGCGTCGTCACCTTTGGCGTCGGAGATCAACGTCTCGACCCGAGCGCCCCGTCGAGCCGAGCGGATGGTGCGCACCACGGACGCCATGTGCGCCATGCCGCCGTCGGCCAGGTCGTCGCGGGCGACCATCGTCACGACGACGTGGTCGAGCGACATGGCCACCACGGCGGACGCGATGCGGTCGGGCTCGTCGCTCGCCGGCGCCTCGGGCTTGCGCGTGTCGACGAGGCAGAAACCGCACGCACGCGTGCACCGCTCGCCGAGTGCCATGAACGTCGCCGTGCCGTCCGACCAACACTCCGACAGGTTGGGGCATCCGGCGTCCTCGCACACGGTGACGAGGTCGAGCGAGCGGATCAGCCGCTTCAGCGTCAGCACGCCGGGTCCGTGGTGCACCTTCGGGCGCAACCACTCCGGCTTGCGCGACTCGATCGCGAGACCGGAGGTCACGCCCGCCGACGCCAACCGTGACGTCAGCCGCACCGGCTCGCCGGGTCCCATCCCGCGCGAGAACGCCGAGAGATCGTCGGGACGGTGCTTCCATGCGACGTCCTGGCGCTCGACCTCGCCGCTCGACCAGCGGCGCGCGGCATGGCGAGCGACGACATCGGCAACATCAGCGAGCGACACGTTCCGCCCGGCGGGTGCGAGCTCCTCGCGCAGCGACGTCACCGGGCGGTCGGAAATGCCGCACGGCACGATGTGGCGGCGGAGGTAGTCCATGTCGGGGTCGACGTTGAGCGCGAAGCCGTGCATCGTGCGGCCGTGGCGCAGCCGCACCCCGATCGCGGCGATCTTGCGCGGCTCGGGACCCTCGGCGTCGACCCACACACCGGGGTACTCGCGGAGTCGGCCCGCCGCGATGCCGAGCTCGGTAAGGCTGTCGATCAGCACCTGCTCGATGTCGGCGACGTGGGCCGCCGCACCGAGGGCGTTGTCGACCGACAGGATCGGGTAGCCGACGAGCTGGCCGGGTCCGTGGTACGTGATGTCGCCGCCACGGTCGACGGCGACGAGCTCGGCACCGACGGCGGCGGGCTCGCAGCGCAGGTTCGCCGACACGTCGGCGCGGCGCCCGTGCGTGAAGACATGCGGATGTTCGAGCAGCAGCAGGTGCGCCTCTCGACCGTGACGAAACAACGCTGTCTGCAACGCCAACGCCTCGCGATACGGCACTCGCCCCAGCCATCGCACCCGCAACATCTCAGGTCAGCCCGTCACATGCTGTAGTTGCCGGGGCGGGGGTGCGGGGGCAGAGGCTCCGCCGGAGCCCCGCCGTCGGACGATCCGTGCTCCGCCGGTCGTCCGACAGCAGCTGAGCGCGGCCGCAGGCCGCCCGACCCGACTCGGCGGCGCGCAGCGCCTCCGGAGGAGAACTCGACCGAACGGAGCGAGCGAGCGCAGCGAGCGACGCGAGTGAGGTCGACTCACAACTCGGAGTTCCAGTCCTTGGTCTCGAGCAGCTCCTTGATCCGCTTGAGGAACCCGGCCGCGTAGGCGCCATCGAACGCCCGGTGGTCCCAGCTCATCGCCAGGTTCCCGACGGGATGGACGACGACCGCGTAGCTGCCGTCGGACAGCGGCGCGGCGACGGGCTTGGCGACGATGGCGTCGGTCGACAGGATCGCGACCTGCGGCTGACCGATGATCGGCGCCGTGAGCACGGATCCCGCCGATCCGTTGTTGGAGATCGTGAACGTCCCGCCCGAGATCTCGTCAGGCCCGAGCTTGCGGTTGCGGGCACGGTTGGCGAGGTCGTTGATCTCCTTGGCGATCGCTCCCAGTCGCTTCGTCTCGGCGTCGCGGATGACGGGCACGAGCAGTCCCTCGTAGTCGAGGTCGACGGCGATGCCTAGATCGACGAAGTTGTGCACGACGAGCTCGTTGGTGCCGACGCTCGCGTTGAGGTGCGGGAACTCGTCGAGCGCGTCGACGACGGCGCGACAGATGAACGGCAGGTACGTGAGGCTGAACCCGTAGCGCTCCTTCCACGCCGACTTCGCTGCGCCACGTGCGCGATCGACGTTGGCGAAGTCGACCTCGACGACGCTGAACGCGTGTGGGGCGACGCTGCGGCTCATCACCATGTGAGCGCCGGTCAGCTTGCGGATCTTCGACAGCGGCTGCGACGAATCACGGTCGCCGGCGCTCACCGTTGGCGCTGCGGCGGCCGCAGGTGCGGCTGCGGCCGGCTTGCCTGACGGCTCGGCGGGCTCGGCGCTCGCAGCGGGCTCAGGCGGCGCAGCGGGAGCTGCCGGTTCGGCCTCGTCCGGCTCCTTCGCCGCAGGTTGCTCGGCCGCCTTCGGCGCTGCGGACCCGCCGCCGCTCGCGACCTTGTCGAGATGATCGAGCACGTCGTCACGCGTGATCCGGCCTCCGGGACCCGATCCGGTGATCGACGACGGATCGAGGTTGTTCTCGTTGACGAGCCGTCGCACGACGGGCGACAGCAGGCGCGTGTCGTTCTTCGGCGCAGCGTCACTCTTGGTGGCGGGTTCGTCGTCCGCTTCGCTTTCTCCACTGCTGGCGGGTTCGTCGTCCGCGGGCTCCTCGGTCGCTGCCTTCTCGGTGGCGGGTTCGTCGGAAGCGGGATCCTCCGGCGCCGGTTCTTCTGCTGCGGGTTCTTCGTCTGCCGACTCCTCGGCCGCGGGCTCCTCGGTCGCTGCCTTCTCGGTGGCGTGTTCGTCGGAAGCGGGATCCTCCGGCGCCGGTTCTTCTGCTGCGGGTTCTTCGGCTGCCGGCTCCTCGGCTGCCGGTTCTTCTGCTGCGGGTTCTTCGGCTGCCGGTTCCTCACTTGCGGCATCGCCATCACTCGCGCCATCGCCACCGGCTTCACCAGTCGCGTCGCTGGCGTCGCCGATGACGGCGATCACGGTGCCGACGTCGACGGTCTCACCCTCCTCGGCACGGATCTCGGTCAACTTCCCCGCCGCAGGAGCGGGCACCTCGGTGTCCACCTTGTCGGTCGACACCTCGAACAGCGGCTCGTCGGCGGCGACATCGTCGCCGACCTGCTTGAACCACTGCGTGATCGTGCCCTCGGTGACCGTTTCACCGAGTTGTGGGAGCGTCACATCTGCCATCAGCACATGCCTTTCGAGAGTCCTGTCGGGCGTCGTTGCACGGAACCGGTCATCCGTTGAAGTTGCGGCCGGTGAGAGTGAGCACGGTCTCACCGAACAGCTCGGTGAGGCTCGGATGCGGCTGGATGAACTCTGCCACCTCCGGCACGGTCGCTTCCCAGTTGACGGCCAGGTAGCCACCGCTGAGCTGCTCGGTCACCCACGGTCCCACCATGTGCACACCGAGGATGCGGCCCGCGCTGCCGTCGCTGCTGCGCTCGGCGATGATCTTGCACAGCCCTTCGCTGTCGCCCACGATCTGCGCCCTGCTGTTGAACTTGAACGGGTGCTTCGCCGTGACGACGTCGAACCCACGCTCCTTGGCCTGTTGCTCACTCGGTCCGGCGAATGCGACCTCGGGGTGGCAGTAGATGGCCCACGGCACCTTGTCGTACATCACCGGCATCGGTGACTCTCCGAGCACCTGCTTGACGACGAGGATCGCCTCGGCGTAGCCGACGTGGGCGAGCTGCGGCGTGTCGATCAGGTCGCCGACGGCGTACACGCCCTCCTCGCCGGTGCGGCAGAACTCGTCGACCTGCACGAACCCGCGGTCGTCGACGACGACGCCCGTCCCGTCGAGACCGAGCTCGTCGGCGAACGGGCGGCGGCCGACGGAGACGACGACGACGTCGGTCTCGATCGACTCGCCTTCGCCGAACTGCACCGTGGTGCCGCCGCTGTCGTTGGGTGTGTGACCGTTGACCATGACGCCGGTGCGGATGTCGATCTTGCGCTTCTTGAAGCTGCGCACGACCACGCCGGCGACGTCGTCGTCGCAGCCGGGCAGGATCTTGGGCAGGCCCTCGAGGATCGTCACCTGCGCGCCGAGGTCGGAGAACGTGGACGCGAACTCGCAACCGATCGCCCCGCCGCCGATGACGACGACCCGCTCGGGCACGGTGTCGAGGTCGAGCACCTCGTCGCTCGTGAGGATCGGTCCGCCACGCTCGAAGTTGGGGATCAGCCGCGGCACCGAACCCGATGCGAGGAGCACGTTGCTCGCCGCCAACTCGGTCGTCGAACCATCGGCCATGGCCACCGTGACGGCCTTGCCGGCACCGAGCGAGCCGGTTCCGTTGAGCACATCGACCTTGCGTGCCTTGCACATCGCAGCGATGCCGCCGACGAGGCCCTTGACGATGCCCTGCTTGCGCTCCTGCGTGCGTGCGAAGTTGACGGTCGGGCTGCTCGACTCGATACCGAAGTCGGCGGCACCGGCCACGTGGCGATAGACGGCCGCCGTCTCGAGGAACGCCTTCGCCGGGATGCAGCCCCTGTTGAGGCATGTCCCACCGAGCGCGTCCATCTCGACCATCGCGACACGGAGGCCGGCAGACGCGCCGTACAGCGCGGCGGAGTACCCACCGGGTCCGCCACCGATCACCACCAGGTCGAACTGCTCAGACGTCGGGATCACCTCGTTCGATCGGGGCCGGGACCGTCCCGCCCATCTCGGCGGTCACGGTAGCGGTTCTTCGGCCAGGCGAGATCAGCGACATTCAGTCCGACAGCAGCCAGCGGGCACGCTCGTCACCGCGCTGGTAGCGCAGAGTCCGCGTGTCGCCGCCAGCGCCGGCGAGGTCGAATCGCAGCTCGCAACGGGTCGGGGTCACGGTGGTGGTCGCGCATGGCGCAACATCACTGTCCGAGCGCACCGGTTCGAGCACACCGACGTCGGGCGCGACGAGCTCGAAGCCTTCGGTGGCGTCGTCGTCCTCGACACCTCCGAGCGTGATCGTCACGGTGAGTTCGTCACCGTTCGCCGAAGCCCCCTCCACTGTGACGTCCATGTCGGCGACGCTCACCACCTCACCGACGGCGCGGTTGGGGATCCCCGACTCCTGACCCGACACGCGAATCAACTGGATCCCGCCGGCGACGAGGATGGCGAGCCCGGTGACGATGCTCAGCAGCAGCAGCGTCCTCGTCTTCACGGGCCACAGTGTCGCCGTGCCGGGCGGTATTGCCACCTGGCACGACGACGGTCATCCAATCGTGGTCTCGTCTCGGCGTCAGTCGCCGTAGTCGACGTCGTCGGCCATCGACGAGTAGAACTCCTTGCCGGTCTCGATGATCTCGCGCAGCTCGTCGGCGTCGAGCGCCTCGAAGACGTTGAGCAACGCCCCGTCGAACGTGCCGATCGGGCTGACGAACCACTTGCCGTTGACCTCGGTCACGACGATGCCGGGCACCTCGAAGTCGGAGAACGCGTCCTGCACGGCGGCGATGAAGTCCTCCGCCGGCTCCGGGTTCTCGAGCTCGTCGAGCGCGTCGTCGAGCTGCGCGGTCACCTCGTCGCCCGTGAAGCAGACCTCGTCGGTCGACTCGCCGGACTCGACCGTCACGCAGCCGTCGCTGTACTGCACGTACGTCTCGTCGCCGTTCTCCACGATCTCGATCGCGATGTCCTCGACGAACACCTCGCGCGTGTCGCCGTCGCCCTCGACGCGCAGGTCGGACTCGGTGATCGACAGCGAGAAATCCTCCTCGTCGAGGCCCTCCTGGGCGTCGTCGATGAACATCGGGGCGTAGCGCTGCAGCGCACCGAACTCGCCGGGGTCGAGCTGGGCGATCATCGCCTCCACGTCCTTGTCGGCAACGGCATCGAGCATCGCCTCGACGGCGCCGTCCGGCGAGTCGGCCCCGACCGGGGCGATGGCTTCCTCTACCGACGGGATGTCGGGGATCTCGCCCGTGTCGTAATCGACGTCGAACTGCCGGATGCTCTCCGCAATCGTGTACCCGGCGCTGAGGAACCACTCGCCGTCTTGCTCGATGCCGACGAGCGGGAGCTCGAACGGCTCCGTCGTCGTCGAGTCCTCCGTCGACACCTCCGCCTCGTCGAACTCGTCCTCGATGATCGGTCCTGTCGGGATCTCGTCGCCCGAGACGGTCACCTCGGCCGTGCCCGTGATGGTGACGTGCCTGATGTCGTCGGCGTTCGTCTCCTCGACGATCACGTCGGTGTCGCTCAGCTCGACGTCGACACCGTTGACCTGCTCGAGGTCGACATCGGACAGCACCTCGAGCCGCTCCAGCTCGTCGACGAGATCGAACGCCGGGTCGGTGAGGACGCGCCGCTCGGAGGGGACCAACAGCTCCGCAGCGGCGAGGGCGTCGGAGTCGTCGAAGGCGACGAGCATCTTTTCGCCGAGCTCCTCGGGTGTCGCCTGCCCTGCGGGCTCGGACGTGCCGCCGTCACCGACGATCCTGGTCACGGCGAACCCGCCCGCGGCCAGCACGGCCACGGCGGCGACGGCGCCGACGACGACCTTGCCCTTGCTGCGGCTCTTCGGCGGCGGTCCGACGGGCACCTGGGGCGGCGCACCGGCGTTCGGGCCGAAGCCGGCGCCGAACGGTCCCTGTGCCGGTGGCCCCGACGGTGGTCCCGCTGGAGGCCCCTGAGGTGGGACGCCGGGTGGGTTCCATTGATTGGTCATCGCTGCACGCTCCATGTGAAAAGGGGGCGGGCACATTCCCGCTGCCACTTCGACGTTCCAACTGCCCTGTTGGTTCACGCCAAACCCAGAAAATCCTCGCCGGGTTGCGCACGAAAGGGGCAGACGGAGGATACGGCCGCGATGGCGGCGTGACACGGCGCCGTAGAGTTCGCCCGATGCGCATCGCCATCACGGGCTCGTCAGGGATGATCGGCACCGCTCTCGCGAGCCGGCTGCGCGAGGGCGGCAACGACGTCTACAGGGTCGTGCGCTCGGATGTGCACGCCGGCACGTCGCGCTCGGGAACCGACGAGATCGCGTGGTCGCCGGCGGATGGGCGCATCGATGCCGACGCCTTTGACGGGCTCGACTGCGTCGTCAACCTCGCCGGCGCCAACATCGGAGCGCGGCGCTGGAACGATCGCTACAAGAAGACGCTGCGCGCAAGCCGGCTCGACTCGACGGCGCTCGTCGCCCGCACCATCGCCGAGTCGTCGCGCCCTCCCTCTGTGCTCATCTCGGCTTCCGGGGTCAACGCCTATGGCGATCGTGGCGACGAGGTGCTCGACGAGTCGTCGCCGACCGAACCGGGCGCCGGCTTCCTCGCCGATCTCTGCCGCGACTGGGAGGCGGCCGCACAGCCCGCCGCATCCGCAGGGGCGCGCGTCGTGACCACGAGGTCGGGCGTGGTGTTCAGCGCCGACGACGGGGCACTCCGCAAGCAGCTTCCGCTCTTCCGCTTCGGGCTCGGCGCCCGCATGGGTTCGGGCCGGCAGTGGCTGAGTTGGATCTCGCTCGACGACGAGGTGGCGGCGATCGAGCATCTCCTCACGAGTGAGCTGAGGGGTCCCGTCAACCTCACAGCACCGCAGCCGGTGACCAACGCCGAGTTCACGAAGGAGCTCGGCAGGACGCTCGGGCGCCCGACGTTGCTGCGCGTGCCGGCATTCGGTCCGCGCTTGGTGCTGGGCGCCGAGATGGCCGACAGCTTGCTGTTCGACAGCCTCCGGGTGGTGCCGAAGGCATTGCTCGACGACGGTTTCGAGTTCCGGCACGCGACCGCGCGTGAGGCCCTTTCCGCCGTCGTCGGGGACCGCAAGAGCGCCTGACGCCTCGCGGTCGGGATCAGGCGTCCTCGGCCGTCTCGGCCGTTGCCTTCGTGAGCTCGAGGTCGAGCTCGATGTCGATCTTGTCGCCGATGAGCACGCCACCGGTCTCGAGTGCCTGGTTCCATGTCAGGCCGAACTCCTCGCGGCTGATCTTCGTCGTGGCGGTGAGGCCTGCGACGGTCGCGCCCCACGGGTTCTTGCCGACGCCCTGGTACTCGAGATCGAAGACGACGGGCTTCGTCACGCCGCGGATCGTGAGATCGCCAGCGAGCTGGTAGTCGCTTCCCGACCCGCTCAACCCGGTGGTCGTGAACGTCATCGTGGGATGCGTCTCGACGTCGAAGAACTCGCCGCTGCGCAGGTGCCCGTCACGGTTTGCGTCGTGCGTGTCGATCGAGGCGATCTGCACCGTTGCGTCGACACGCGACTGGCTCGGGTCCTCGGCGATCGTGACGTCGGCGTCGTACTCGGAGAATTGGCCCCGCACCTTGCTGACCATCATGTGCCGTACGCTGAAGCCGAGACGTGAGTGCGCCGGATCGACGGTCCATGCACCGACGAGATCGGTGGACGGGAGATCGGCGGTGGTGTTCGTCATGATGGGGCCTCCCGGGACCAGAGAGTTTCTTGCGATCGCAACATTAACTGCTTGTCGTTGACAACGCAACCTTTGCCCACGCTACGATGGGGGTCGTGAGCGATAACGAGCCTTCCCGCCCGCAACCGAGATGGCTCGACGAGGAGGAGCAGGCAGCGTGGCGGGCGTTCATCGAATCCGTCGGCGATCTGTTCTCGGCGTTCGAGACCGATCTCGCCGACTCAGGGCTGACGATGGGCGACTACCAGGTGCTCGTCTACCTCTCAGAGGCCGATGACCAGGCGTTGCGGATGTGCGACCTCGCCCGCATGCTCCAGCTCTCCCCCAGTGGACTGACGCGCCGGCTCGACGGCATGGTGACGTCGGGCTGGGTGCAGCGTCGGCACTCGCAGGTCGACCGCAGGGTGATGCTCGCCGAGCTGACCGCGGCGGGGCGCGAGGTGCTCGAGCGGGCGGCACCGCAACACGTCCACAGCGTGCGCGCCCATCTCATCGATCGCCTCGACCGCACGCAGATCCGCACGCTGGCGGAGATCTTCACGGCCGTCGGCGACGGGCTGCGGGGCGACGCCGACGACGCAAGGCGCCCCGGTGCAGCGCTGAGTGGCAGCGTGGCCTGACAGCCGCGCCACAGCGGAACTGACAGGCGACGGGACCCATATGGCATCGTTCCCCGACGGCTTCGGCTGCTTCGTCGCCAACCTCGGCATCAAGGATGACAGCGACGACCTCGTCGTCATCGCCGCCGACGTCGGGTGCTCGACGGCCGGCGTGTTCACGAAGAGCCGCTTCGCCGGTCCGAGTGTGGAGCTCAGCCGGGAGCGCGTCGCCGACGGTCGCGCTCGCGCGATCGTCGTCGTGTCGAAGAACGCCAACGTCGCGACGGGCAACGACGGGCGGCGCGATGCCGCCGAGGTGACCTCACTCGTCGCCGAGCAGTTGGGCTGCGCCGTCGACGAGGTGCTCATTGCCTCGACCGGCGTCATCGGGCGGCGCTATCCGATGGAACGCGTGCGCAACGGGTTGTGCGCTCTCGCCTCGGTGGCGTCGGGCGCCTCCGTTGAGCGGGCGGCGCGGGCAATGATGACGACCGACACGGTGGCGAAGGTGGCCGAGTCGGCGGTCGAGAGCTCGACAGCGCAGGTTGTCGGCATCGCCAAAGGCGTCGGGATGATCGAGCCCGACATGGCGACCATGATCGCCGTGATCCTGACGGATGCCGAGGTGCCGGCGGACGAGCTCGACGCGACGTTCCGTCGAGTCGTCGAGCGGACGTTCAACTGCGTCAGCATCGACACGGACACCTCGACGAGCGACACCGCCCTCGTGATGGCGAGTGGCGCCGCCGGATCGGTCCGTCCCGACGCGCTGGAACGTGCGCTCGAATCGGTCGCCACCGAGCTCGCACGCAAGATCGCCGCCGACGGGGAGGGCGCGACGACGCTGATCGAGGTCGTCGTGGACGCCGCCCGCGACTGGGCGCAGGCGAAGCGCGTCGCCAAGTCCATCGTCAACTCGCCGCTCGTGAAGACGGCGGTCCACGGCGCCGATCCCAACTGGGGTCGGGTCGCGATGGCCGTCGGGAAGTGCAGCGACGACACCGACATCGACCCCGACCGGGTCGTCATCCGGTTCGGCACCGACGACGTGTACCCGCGCCCGCTCGACGACGATCAGCTCGCCGCGCTGTCGCGCTATCTCGAGCGCGACGAGGTGCTGATCCACGTCAGCCTCGGCACCGGCGACGCCTTCGCCCGCGTCTGGGGCTGCGACCTCACGGACGGCTACATCAGAATCAACGCCGACTACACGACCTAGATTTCGACGTCACTCGTTCGGTCGAGTTCTCCCGTCGCTAGCCAGCGACGAGGCACACGCGGCGCGAGGAGAAAGCGAGCGAAGCGAGCGGACGACGAGTCCGCCGCTACTTCGGCGGCATGCGGATGCCGCCGTCGACGCGGATCGTCTCGGCGTTGAGGTAGCTGTTGCGGACGCACTCGAGCACGACGGAGGCGAGCTCGTCGGGATGTCCGAGGCGTTGGGGAAACAGCACACCTTTCTGCAGGTTCGACTTGAAGGCGTCGCTGCCCTCACCCTCGCCGTAGATCGGCGTGTCGATCAGGCCGGGCGCCACCGTGTTGACTCGCACGCCGATGGCGGCGAGGTCGCGAGCGATCGGCAGGGTCATGCCGACGATCCCGCCCTTCGACGCCGAGTAGCTGGCCTGGCCGATCTGGCCGTCGAACGCAGCGACGGAGGCGATGTTGACGATCGCCCCGCGCTCGCCGGAGTCCATCGGCTCGTTGCGGCTCATCGCGGTGCCACCTATGCGGATGCAGTCGAACGTCCCGACCAGGTTGATCGCGATGACCTTCTTGAAGGCGTCGAGATCGGCAGCCGAGTCGTACGAGCCGTCCTTGCCCACCGTGCGCTGCGCCCAGCCGATGCCGGCCGAGTTGACGAGCACCCTGAGCGGTCCCGCCGAGACCGCCATCTCGACGGCGTCGACGATGTCCTCGGTGCTCGTGACGTCGACCTTGGCAAACATGCCGCCGATCTCGTCGGCAAGGGTATTGCCCTTGTCCTCCTGCAGGTCGGCTACGACGACCTTGGCGCCGGCCTCTGCCAGCTTGCGGGCGACGGCGGCGCCGATGCCCGACGCGCCTCCTGTGACGACGGCACTCGCGTCGGTGATCTCCATGGCGCCGGACGATAGGCCAACGAGCACTCGCCGCGCATGTCCGCGCTCCGCCGGTTCGCACCTCCGCCGGTCAAGCGTGGCGGGATAGCGTTCGGCGGCGTGAGTGATGAGCACGCACCGGCGACGCGAGTCGTGACCGCCGGCCGGGCGCAGCAGGGCACGAGCCTCGCGCCGGCACTGTGGGCATCGAGCACGTGGGAGACCGACGGACTCGACGACACGCGCAAGCGCGCAGTGGCGCTGCGACCCGACAGCTTCTACAGCCGCTACGCGAACCCCACCGTGCGTGCGTTCGAAGAGGCCATTGCCGAGTTGGAGGGCGCAGAGGAGTCGATGGCCTTCGCCTCTGGCATGGGCGCGATCGCCTCGACCGTGCTCGCCCTCTGCTCCGCAGGCGACCATGTGGTGCTGCAACGCCAGATCTACGCCGGCACGCAGGCGTTCATCCAGGGCCCCTGCGCCCGCCTCGGCATCGAGCACTCGCTCGTGGACGGCACCAGGCCGGGAGCCTTCGCAGAGGCCGTCCGGCCGGGCACCACGATGCTCGTGATCGCCGAGTCCCCGTCGAACCCTCGCCTCGATCTCGTCGACCTCGAGGATCTCGGGAGCATCACGGGACCGTTCACGATGGTCGACGCCACGTTCGCCACGCCCATCGGAGTGCGCCCGATCGAGTACGGCGTCGATCTCGTCGTCCACTCTGCGACGAAGGGGATCGGTGGCCACAACGACTCGACGCTCGGCGTCGTCTCGGGCGAGCGCGAGCTGCTCGACGCGATCTGGGCGTACTCCGTGCTGCACGGCGCGACGGCCTCGCCGTACGACGCGCTCAACGCGTTGCGCGGGCTGCGCACGCTCGCGGTGCGCCAGCAGCACCAGGCGGCCACCACGCTCGCGCTGGCTGCGGCGCTGGCCGACCACCCTGGCGTGGCCGCCGTCCACCACCCTTCACTGCCCGATCACCCGCAGCACGATCTCGCCGCGCGTCAGTTGCAGTGCCCTCCGACCGTGTTCGCCCTCGATCTCCTCGGCGGCGTCGACGCGGCACGGGCGATGCTCGACGGGCTGCGCTTGGTGAGGGTGGCGACGTCGCTCGGCGGGCCCGAGACGCTCGTCTGCCACTCGGCCACGAGCACGCACGTCAGCCTGCCCGTCGACGAGCAGCTCGCCATCGGCATCACGCCAGGCCTGATGCGGATCTCGGTTGGGCTCGAGGACGGCGACGACATCCTCGCCGACCTGCGGCGGGCGATCCCGGCCAACTGACGTCCGACCCACACTCCCCTTGCCAGACTTCACAAGTGAAGCTTCCGTAGTATCGTCATTTATGTCGATTCGTTGACGGCACCTCGGGAGGATCTCCATCCACCGCTCAGCCGCCACCCCATTCAACTCGACCGCAGGCAAACGCCACGGGCGAGCGAGCCGCCTCGCAGGCGCAGCACTCGGTGCGGCACTCGCGGTCGCCGCCATCACGGGCACATCGACCTCGGGCGCCTCCGCAGCGGACGACGGCATCGCCGCCCACGTGCAGGGGTACCTCTCGCGTCAGCTCGACACGCTCGGGGCGAACACGCAGACCACCGTCATGGTGCACGGCACGACATCCGCACCGCTCGCAGCGCCGTGAGCGCCAGCGGGATGCGCCTCGTGACGACGTACGACAAGATCGGCGTCGCGGTGGCTCGCGGCACTCGTGCCCAGATCACGACGGCGGGCAACCAGCGCGGCGTCACGTACCTCGAGGGCAACACCCCGATCGAGTTCACGCTCGAGACCTCCAACACGGCCACCCGCGGTGCCGAGGCGGTCCGCACCCTGACCGGCGCCAACGGCCGTGCGCTCGACGGCTCCGGCGTCTCCGTGGCGGTCATCGACTCCGGCATCGACCCCACCCACCCGTTCTTCCGCAACGGCGCGGTCGTCGCCAACCTCAAGAGCGTGTGCCTCGTCGAGACGACGACATCCACCGACTGCGTCCTTCGGGTCCCCAACATCGTCGACACCGACACGATCTCGGGCGGCGGTCACGGCACGCACGTCAGCGGAATCGTCGGCGGCCGGCCGACCACGCTCACCGACGGCACCCGTCTGCAGGGCGCGGCGCCCGGGGCGAGCCTCGTGTCGATTTCAACCGGTGCCGTGCTGCTCATCGTCGGCGCCGACTCGGCGCTGAACTGGGTGCTCGAGAACCACAGGGCGCCGTGCGGCGCCGGCGTGCCGGCATCGACGTGCCCGCCGATCAAGGTGACCAACAACTCGTACGGTCCCACGGGCGGCGGTGCGTTCGACCCGCAGTCGGCCACCGTCAAGCTGCAGCGGGCGCTCGTGGCCGAGGGGTGTCGTCACGGTGTGGGCGGCCGGCAACGACGGCGGTGACGGTTCCGCAAGCCTCACGAACCCGCCGGGTCAGGACCCGACACCGGGCATCGTGTCCGTCGCCTCCTACTTCGATCAGGCCACCGGCACCCGCGACGGCGTCGTGAGCGACTACTCGTCACGGGGCAACCGCAACGAGCCGTCCAGCGGCACGTCAATGGCGGCACCTCACATCGCCGGCATCGTGGCGCAGCTCTTCCACGCCGATCCGAGCGCCACACCCGGTCAGATCGAGGCCGCATTGAAGTCGACGGCGCACCGCTACACGAACGGCGCTGCCTACTCCGCACAGGAGGGCTACACGACCTCGTTCGACAAGGGCACCGGCCTCGTCGACGTCGTCGCCGCCGTCGACAAGATCGCCGCCTGACCTCGGACCAGCTCGCTCAGCCGGCGGTCACGGCGGCGACGGCGAGGCGGTCGACGAGATCGTTCATCCGGTCGCCGGAGTGTCCTTTGACCCACTTG